>JBFGJU010000033.1:0-13122 GCA_041577035.1 Thermodesulfovibrionales bacterium
AACTTCGCTCCCCCTCCCAGCTCCAACACCTTCGTCATCGCGGCCGTCAACGTCGTCTTCCCATGGTCTACGTGCCCTATCGTCCCTACGTTACAATGCGGCTTCGTCCTTTCAAACTTCTCCTTTGCCATAATGCCTCCTTAATAAATGCACAATGCATATACCAAAATGAATATGCAAAAGCCAGGTGGAATCAAATATTCCTTTATACATGCGTTGCCACTATAATTCAATGCCCCGTCAACCATTTATTCACCTTTTACCTTTGCAATCAGCCCGTCTGAAATGCCCTTTGGCACGTCTTCATAGTGAGAGAACTGCATTGTATAAGTCGCCCGCCCCTGAGTCTTTGACCGCAAGTCGGTTGCATATCCAAACATATCTGAAAGAGGAACGCGCGCCTTTATGACCTGGGCCTTTCCTCTTTTTTCCATGCTCTTTATCCTTCCCCTTCTCGCATTAATATCCCCGATAACATCACCCATATATTCTTCCGGTGTAACAACCTCGACATTCATAACCGGTTCAAGCAGTACCGGCCTGCCTTTCTTCGCAGCTTCCTTAAAGGCAATCGAACCGGCAATCTTAAAAGCCATTTCAGACGAATCCACTTCATGGTATGAGCCATCGAAAAGAGTCGCTTTCACATCCACGACCGGATAGCCTGCGAGCACTCCGGCATCTGTTGGGTCTTTCATGCCTTTTTCGATCGCGTTGAAATATTCTCTTGGAACCGAGCCGCCCACAATTTTACTTTCAAACAAGAATCCCGCACCCCGCTCCAGAGGCTCCAGTTCCACATAAACGTGGCCGAACTGGCCCCGTCCGCCGGTCTGCCGCACAAATTTACCTTCAGCTTTTGATCCGGTTTTTATGGTTTCCTTATACGCGACCTGCGGTTTTCCAACGTTTGCTCCGACCTTAAATTCCCTCAACAGCCTGTCAACGATAATTTCGAGATGTAATTCTCCCATACCGGAGATGATTGTCTGACCAGTGTCTTCATTGACCGCAACGGTAAACGACGGGTCTTCCTGCGCGAGCTTCACGAGCGACTGAGACAGTTTCTCCTGATCAGCCTTTGTTTTCGGTTCGATAGCAACAGAGATAACCGGCTCCGGAAATTCCATGGATTCCAGAAGTATTGGCGATTTGTCATTGCACAGGGTATCGCCGGTCAATGTGCTTTTCAAACCAACAGCAGCAGCAATATCACCCGCCGATACCTCCTTGAGATCTTCACGTTTATTTGAATGCATCTTCAGAAGCCTGCCAACCCGTTCCCTGGTGTCTTTCGATGCATTATAGACGTACGAACCCGTGGTAAGCATGCCTGAGTAGACCCGCATAAAGGTCAGCTGCCCCACAAACGGATCAGTCATAACCTTAAAGGCCAGCGCTGAAAACGGCTCTTCTACATCAGGCTTCCTAACCGCCAGGGTTCCCTTGACAGGATGCGTCCCTTCAACCGGGGGAACATCAAAGGGGGAAGGGAGATAGTCGACAATAGCATCGAGTAACTGCTGTACCCCTTTATTCTTAAATGCAGTACCACACAAAACCGGAGTGAGTTTGATCTCCACGGTCCCTTTTCTGAGAGCCGCCTGTATTTCTTCCGGGGAAATCGACTGCCCGTTCAGGAATTTCTCCATGATATTTTCATCAACATCTGCGAGCGCTTCTATCATTTTCTCATGGTATTCCTCTGCCTGAGGTATAAGCTCTTCAGGAATATCGCTTTCCACATATTTGGCCCCAAGTGTTTCGTCATCATAATACAGCGCCTTCATATGAACGAGGTCGATAGGTCCCCTGAAATCCTCCTCAGCTCCGATCGGTAACTGAACCGGCACTGGTTTGGCTCCCAACCGCTCAACCATACTTTCAACGCTCATAAAGAAATCTGCTCCTACTCTGTCCATTTTGTTCATAAATGCGATTCTGGGCACACGATACTTATCCGCCTGGCGCCAGACCGTCTCGGACTGCGGTTCAACACCAGCGACAGAATCAAATACCGCCACTGCCCCGTCCAGTACCCGTAATGACCGCTCAACCTCTATAGTAAAATCAACATGCCCCGGTGTATCGATGATATTGATTCTGTGCTCATTCCAAAAACAGGTAGTTGCCGCAGACGTGATCGTGATTCCTCTTTCCTGTTCCTGCACCATCCAGTCCATGACAGCGGTCCCGTCATGGACCTCACCAATTTTATAGGTTACACCCGTATAATAGAGGATTCGTTCCGTGGTCGTAGTCTTCCCCGCATCGATATGCGCCATGATGCCACTATTGCGTGTCTTTTCTAAGGAAATCGGGGACAAAATATATCTCCTCTATTATTCTTACCATCTATAATGGGCAAAAGCCTTGTTAGCCTCGGCCATTTTGTGGGTATCTTCCCTCTTCTTGATGGAAGCCCCGGTTTTATTAAAAGCATCAAGCAATTCACCAGCGAGTCGTTCTCTCATCGTCTTCTCGCCTCTTGATCGGGAATAGTTGATTATCCACCTAAAGCCTAAAGCCATACGCCGCTGAGGCCTTATTTCCACCGGTACCTGGTACGTCGCACCACCAACCCGCCTGGCCTTCACCTCTACCAGGGGTTTTGCATTTTCCAGTGCTGTCTTGAACACCTTCAGGGGGTCATTGCCGGTCTTCTTTCCTATCACGTCAAATGCCCCGTAACAAATACCTTCAGCGATTGATTTACTTCCGTCTGCCATTAACACATTTATAAACTTGCTCACAATTTTGCTGTTATATTTTGGATCAGGCAAGATTTCTCTTTTTTCGGCAACTCTTCTTCTCGGCATTATCTGCTCCGCCTATTTCGGTCTTTTTGTTCCATATTTTGATCGTCCGCGACGCCTGTCAGCAACTCCCATGGAATCGAGCGTGCCTCTAATAATATGGTATCTCACGCCCGGCAAGTCCTTCACCTTGCCACCCCGTATCATAACAATCGAGTGCTCCTGAAGATTATGTCCAATGCCGGGGATATACGAAGTGACTTCCATCGCATTGGTCAGTCTTACCCTGGCAACCTTCCTCAACGCCGAATTCGGCTTTTTAGGCGTCGTCGTATACACCCTGACACAAACGCCCCTTTTCTGAGGACAGGACTTTAATGCAGGACTTTTCGTCTTTTTTACAGCACTCTTACGACCCTGCTTAACGAGCTGTGCAATTGTCGGCACGTTACCTCCACAAAACAACAAACTGTTATAATTTTCCGCTCTGGGGAAAAACCTTAAAAGCTTACCAAAGTTACTTTTCTTTGTCAAGCTAATTACAGTACTACCGTACATACTCCACTTCTGGTAAATATGTATTATACCATTTATTGATTATTTCCATAACAAAAATCAATACAAAAGAATTTAGTGCGCCCGGGTGGGATCTGCGCCCCCTCACCGACCCCTCATTTCCTGAATATCCTGTTTTGACAGCCTGTGAAACAGCGGAGTATAATCACCTTTATGAAATTTAAAATCCTCATTGTATCAACCATCATAGCAATAGCGCTGGGTGGCATTGTTGGCTCCTACGTTGCCATACAGGCGAAGTTGCCATCAATCGATGAACTCAAGCAGTATACTCCAGCCAGGGGATCAAAGATTTATGCGAATGACAATGCCTTGATTGGAGAGTTAAAAATTGAAAAAGGGGTGTTTGCTGTCATCGACGATATTCCCGAGGATTTTATTAATGCGATTATTGCTGTTGAAGATGCTCGATTCTGGAGACACAAAGGCCTCGACTATATCGCTATCGCCAGAGCACTCTTCAAAGACCTGATCCATGTCAGCCTGAAGGAAGGCGGAAGCACCATAACCCAGCAGCTCGCAAAAGTTGTCTATTTGAGTCCGAAGAAATCCTTTAAGAGAAAAATCATAGAGGCTTTTCTCGCAATAAAACTGGAGAAGAATCTGAGCAAGCGGGAGATCCTTGAATTATATCTCAACAAGATCTATTTCGGGCACGGGGCGTACGGCGTGGAAATGGCCGCCCAGACATATTTCGGCAAATCCGTGAAGAACCTGAATCTGGCTGAAGCATCGTTAATTGCCGGGCTCACCAAGGCTCCCTCCAACTATTCTCCTTACAACAATCTGAAAAAAGCAAAGGCCAGACAGCAGATTGTGCTTATGAGAATGGTGGAAGAGGACTATATAACGGCTGAAGACAAAGAGCGGATTTACCGGCAGCCGTTGTACCTTTCAAACCTCAAAAGAAGTGTTGGCGTGAACAGTTATTTTCTGGAATACGTTCGAAAACAGCTTGAAGAGACCTACGGGATTGATGCGGTATACAACGGCAATCTAAGCGTATATACAACCCTTGACAGACAGATGCAGTCTGCCGCTGTAAACGCCCTCCAGGCCGGGCTGAGAGAGATCGACAAGCGCCGGGGATGGCGCGGGCCCGTTGCCCATAAGGATGACTTTACTATTGAGCAGGAGATGACAGGCAAAAAGCTCCCGTCAACCGTAGTTGTCAGCCCCGGCGATATATACTCCGGCCTCGTACTGAGTGTGACAAAAAAAGAGGCTCGCATTAAAACCCGCGGTATCATCGGCAGGCTTTCCCTTAAAGATGCTTCATGGGCCTCACGCGTTCTCGATTCAAGAACGGGGAAACCGCGTACCGTAAGAAATTTCAGCCTGCAGAAGACATTGAAGCCCGGTGATATTGTAAAAGTCAGCATCAAACAGGTTAAAGGGAAAAGAGTTCAACTCGCCCTTGAGCAGGACCCTGAAATAGAAGGATCCCTAGTCGCGGTCGAGCCGTATACCGGCTTTATAAAAGCCATGGTTGGGGGCTATGATTTCAAGAAGAGTGAATATAACCGAGCCATTTTCGCTGAACGACAGCCCGGATCGGCTTTTAAGCCGGTCATCTATGCCGCTGCGATGGATAACGGCTATACCCCCGCAAGCATCATCGTTGATGAACCGGTCACCTATATGGAGGGTCAGGAAAATGAATGGAGTCCGGAAAATTACGACCGTGAATATCGCGGCCCGACCCGCCTGCGGGAGGCACTCGTTTACTCGAGAAATATTGTAACGGTTAAACTGGCTGATGAGATGGGGCTGGACGTCGTGATAAATTATGCGAAGCAACTTGGATTCAAGGGCCCCATTCAGAAAAATCCGAGTATCGCTCTGGGATCGTTCATTACGACACCGCTTGAGATGGCCTCGGTCTATAATGTGTTCGCCAGTAACGGGTTGCGGCTGAAACCACTCTCAATAAAATATATCGTTGATGGAAACGGCAGAGTTCTAGAAAGCAGCGAACCGGCGCCCGAACAGGTTATCAGTCCGCAGACCTCTTTTTTAATAACGTCCATGATGGAAGATGTTATTCAATACGGAACGGGTTGGCGGGCAAAGGTTTTGCCTCATCCTTTTGCCGGAAAAACCGGCACGACCAACGAATATAGGGATGCCTGGTTCGTTGGCTTTTCAACATCACTCACAGCATGCGTCTGGGTCGGCTTTGACGATTCCAAGACACTGGGGCACAAGGAGACCGGCTCAAAGGCAGCATCTCCCATATGGGTCGCTTTCATGAATAATACACTGAAGGGAGAGCCTGAGGATTTTGTCGTGCCGGAGGGGATTGTCCGTTATGTCATCGATCCTGAAACAGGTCTGCTTACCTATCACGATACCGGCATAGAGGAATATTTCAAGGAAGAAACGCAACCAAAACAGTTTTCCCCCACGAAATCCATATGGGAGCTGAGAGACCCTTCGAAACTGAACTTTGATTAGCCTGTTTTCAGAGACCGCAACCGGGACCGGCACACACAATACAATTTATTTATTCTGCCGCTTCTTTTTTGACAGGTAGACGACACAGTCTTCACATATCTGGCCGGTTTCCCTGTTGCAGATCATACGGTTCAGTTCCCAGCACGGTTTTGTCTTGTCTATGAAAGCCGAACATGTTTCTTTTCGTTCTTCGGAACAGCTTGTAATTTCCCAGCACGGCGCGTAATCAAGGAGCTTTTTAATCCCTTCAATGCTTATCTTCTTATTATGAATAAGATCCCTGAGACATCTGAGCCATTTGATATCATTCTCTGAATAAAACCTGTTTTTGTTCCTGCGTGCCGGCTTTATTAAGCCATGTTTTTCATATAAGCGGAGAGTCTGGTCTGTCGTCCCAATCAGTTCAGCCACAATACCGATCGGATATAACGGCATTTCTTTCTTTTCTTTCTCTGTAAGATCTCTCTTCATTTTTCTCTCGGTTTATCCCCTTCTTAAAGAACCAAAAACATATCAATTCGATTGTTAATGCTAGTTATTAATACAATATTTAACTGTAAAAAGCAAGTGTTTTATTTTTTGTATTGACAATTGTTACGATCTTGGGTATAGTACATCGATTTTCCCCTCAGGAGGGTTCGCATGGAACATGAAGCCTTATTACTGGATATTTTCATCAATCCTGCAACAATTCCTCATTATGTCTCTTACGCTTTCCTTGCATCCATTCTACTGATTATTGCTGCTCTCGTCGTCAGAAAATCTATTCATTTGGTACCCCGTGGCATACAGAATTTTATGGAATCAATTCTCGAGGGACTTCTGACCCTTTGCGAGGAATCGATCGGCCATCATTGGGGCAGGCATTTTTTTCCCCTAATCAGTACCATATTCATGTTCATACTTCTCTGCAATTTTATGGGATTGATTCCCGGTTTTACGTCTCCGACAAGTAATATTAATACAAATCTGTCAATGGCAATCCCGGTGTTTCTCGCAACTCATATCTATGGACTCCGCGTGCACAAGGTTAAATATGTCAATCATTTCCTGGGGCCCATCCGATCGATAATCGCTTTGCCCCTCATGGCATTAATGTTTATTATAGAAGGTATCGGTCATCTGGTAAGACCGATCACCCTTTCTGTCAGGTTGTTCGGAAATATGCTGGCCAAACATATTATTCTCGGGGTGCTTGCGGTACTGGTTCCGGCACTCATACCCGTGCTTATACTGGCCCTTGGCACACTGGTCAGCCTTATTCAGGCATTCGTGTTTGTCCTTCTCTCTTCCCTTTACCTTGCAGGTGCTGTTGAAGAAGGACATTAATTCAGAGAAATTAACGAAAGGAGGCAGCTATCATGAAAAAAGTTTTTTCGATAATGCTGATCGCATTGACTCTCGTTTTCGTTCTCACACCATTTGTATTTGCTGAAGAAGCAGCTGAGGCTGCTTCAGGAGATGCTTCAACCAAGGCTATGGCTGCCATTGCATGCGGAATTGGGATCGGCATTGCCGCCTTCGGTACCGGAATCGGACAGGGGATCGGTCTGGGTAAAGCATGTGAGGGAGCAGCAAGAAATCCCGGCGCGGCAGGCAAAATACAGGTTATTATGATCATCGGTCTCGCCATGATCGAATCCCTTTGTATTTACGCGCTTCTGGTTTCTCTCGGTATCCTGATCAACTTGAAGATGTTTTTCTAGTACAGGCAGTTAAGCCCCATCTATACGGGTTAAAAAAGGGCAGGGTCACCTGCCCTTTTTTTGTCATGACCGGGCAGACCGGGATGCATTTCCGGGAGTATGATGCTGTGATCATCCCCGTTTATCACCACAAATCCATGATACCTTTGTCCAGGACGTATCCTGTTATAATAGGGTAAAACAGGGTAAACACATTGAAGGTTATCTGAGATGGAAAAAAAAATATTCCAGCAGTTGAAGGCAAACGCCCTTAAAACGGCCGGAAGAATACGTTCGCCTTCTTTTTACGCAACACATGAGAACGAACTTGCCTCATCATTCGCCTATTTTTCAGGAAGCGCGGTAATTCAAAAATGCAGATCATATGTCGACAGAGCGGTACTGCACCCTGCTCATGGAGTGGATCATTGTGAGAAGGTAGCCCTTGAGGCAGGCGCAATTGTGCAGATCGAATATAAAAACAGAGGTCTGACCGGTATTGATGTATCTGATCTTCTCTTATGCGTCCATCTGGCCGGCCTATTACACGATATAAAAAGAATGGAACAAGATCACACAATCGCCGGCAGCATTGAAGCCGATAGAATATTGAACGGATTTGAACTCAACTCCTGTTACCGGAGATATATTACAGCGGCAATACGGAATCACGAGGCTTTTAAAGAAGTGCAGGCATCTGAAGACGAACCAGCCAGAATCATCAGCGATGCACTCTATGACGCGGACAAGTTTAGATGGGGGCCTGATAATTTTATAACACCGGTATGGCTCATTATGGAATCCATGGGGACTCCAGTGGCCGAGCTGTACAACAGCTTTGATAAGAAGATGCGTGGCATACGGAAAATCAAGAGTACCTTCAGGACAGAAATCGGCAGGCAGTACGGGCCTGAATTCATTGATCTCGGCATTGAAATTGGCAACGCAATCTATAAAGATATGCAGGACATGATAAAAACGGCATGAAATGAAGCTCATTACTGACTTAACCGGGATTACGGAAAAATTTGAAAATACCATTATAACCCTTGGCAACTTTGACGGTCTTCATAAGGGTCATCAGGAGCTGATACGGATGGTTATCAGAAGGGCGCAGGAAACCGGGGGCAAGAGTCTTGTGGTAACATTCAGGCCCCACCCCCTGAAAATTCTGGCTCCGGAAAAGTGCCCCCCTCTGATCAGCATTTATGAAGAAAAAATAAAGCTCATGAAAAAATTGGGGATAGATGTGCTCGTAAAGATACCGTTTACAAAGGAATTCGCTTCAATGACACCGAGAGATTTCGTAAAGAATATTTTAAGCGATCTTCTCGGCGCCAAAGAAATATTTGTAGGGTATAATTATCGCTTTGGGAAAGGAAGAGAGGGCACGATAGAATCCCTGAAAGCATTCGGCCGGGAATTCGGCTTTGTTGTTCAGGAAGTTGAGCAGGTCTCAATCAACGGAGAGACAATCAGCAGCACCAAGATACGGGACCTCTTAAAAGAGGGGGATGTTGAGCATGCTGCACGGCTTCTTGGACGACACTATGCAATCACGGGAGTTGTGATCAAAGGTGACGGCAGAGGAAGAACCATAGGGTTCCCGACAGCAAATATAGCTCCAAAGCACTCGATTATGCCGGCTAACGGCGTGTACGCCGTGAAGATATCAGCGCGTGACAAATGTTACGACGGCGTTGCCAATGTCGGTCTGAGACCGACATTCGATCAAAAGGATTTTACCCTGGAGGCCCATATCTTCGACTTTAACGAGGATCTTTACGGTGAAGAGATATCCATCTGCTTTATCAGGAAGATTCGGGAAGAAAAGAAATTTCTGAATGTGGAAGCCTTAATCAAACAGATCAATGCTGACATCGAAACAGCAAAAAATATCCTTACCCAACAAGACGTCTATGGGGCAGAGTGTGAATGCAGTAACTGATAAACAATTTCAAATATCAAAAGAATTGAAGCCGATGCAATCTCTCTCCCGCCCAGCTTATTTTGGATCTCAGATTGCAGAATGCGCCTGCCTGCCAGCAGGCAGGGATTTCTTAAATCTCTATTCCAAATTCCAAAATCGTAAATCGTAAATTGCAGGTCAGTGTTTAAAAGCCCTCTGGCCGGTGAATACCATCGTCACCTGAGGATCAGCCTCATTACATGCCTGAATGGATTCGAAATCCCGCTCAGAGCCGCCCGGCTGAACAATGGCTGTGACACACTCACGCACGCCGACATCCACACCATCCCTGAACGGGAAAAAAGCGTCCGAAACCATTGTTGAGCCGATAAGGCCGCCCTTCTGCTGTTTCGACTCCTCATCTATTTCATGCAGTGCTGCCGGATCTCTTTTGCCCTGCGCAACATCCAGCTCAAAGGTTTTATACGGAATGCCGTATTTCCTGAAACAGAGGGCATCAGCGAATTTTGTATACGCCTTAAAAACCGCGATCTCGGCAACACCAACACGGTCCTGCTCACCGGTGCCGATACCCACGGTTACCCCGTCTTTTACGTATATCACCGAGTTTGAGGTTATGCCCTGCTCTACATTCCATCCAAAGAGCATATCATCATATTCCTTTTCAGTCGGCTCTCGTTCAATAGCATATTCTTTTTCTTTAAAGATCGTCCTGGCTGGAAGAAAATCGTCCTTTGACCGTATGTTGTTTACTGGTGACTGCTGGACAATAATACCTCCGTCACCCAGGCATTTGAAATCAACAAAACGGAATGACGCGTATTGTGCAAGCTGCTGGATCTTCCCAATCCTGACAATCCTGAGATTTTTTCTTTTTGTAAGGATATCTATAACGCCTTCTTCATAATCAGGCGCCCCAACAACTTCCAGATAATTGCTGTTTACCAGTTCTGCCGCTTCTTTGTCCAATGGCTCGTTCACCACAAGACACCCTCCGAATGCTGCGATCCTGTCAGCCATATTCGCTTTGTCATACGCGTCCGAAACCGTTCGACCGTAAGCGACCCCGCACGGATTATTGTGCTTAAGTATTACAGCCGCAGGTCTGTCCATCAGGTATTTCATGATATTCAGACCATTATCAAGGTCTGTCAGATTTGTTTTACCCGGATGTTTACCTGCCTGGATCATCTCCTTCTCCGTAATACTGCTTACGAGACCATTTCCGGGGCTGATATACCGGCAGTCGGCAAGGACCAGGTTGCCGTTGACAAGTTCGTAGAGAGCTGCCTGCTGATCAGGATTTTCGCCGTAGCGGAGCCCTTTTTCTATCATTTCTCCTGTTTTTGGATCAGGGATTTTCCATGCCCGCTTTCTGTATACCAGTGTCTGCTCTCCAAACATTATCTTCATATCATTGGGGAAATTGTCATCCATAATCGTTTTGTACATCTTTTTTAACTCGGACATGTCGATCCTCCTTTAGATAATGATTACCAATGGCGTTTCTGAAAGCCCAGCTTATCCGCCAGAACGGCAGGGCGTTCTGACGGTGAAAAGATAAGCAAAACAATCATACCAAAATCATGTGGCATGATGAAAGCATTTTGCATGAGAAGACAGAATCCCTGTTTTCCTGTAAAATACATTTTCAGCAGCCTCTGCTGCATTTCGAAGAAACAAAGAGATACGATGAAGAGAATAGCAAACTTCCTGTTTGAAGCCGGTATGCTCAAGCGCACGCCACGATCCGGGTTTCAGTTTCTGGGCTCTGGCGCTGAATCTGTTGCCGAGCACATTTTCAGAACGGTCTATATCGGATATACCCTCGGACGCCTTTCAAAAGATGTTGATACGGATAAAATCATTAAGATGTGCCTTTTTCACGACCTGCCTGAAGCACGTACCGGGGATCTGAATTATGTAAATAAAAAGTATGTAACGGCAGATGAAAAAAAGGCTGTGAAGGATCTGACCGCAACCCTGCCTTTTGGTGAAGAGATCAGTAACGTAATTCATGAGTTTCTGGAAGGCAGAACCCGGGAGGCCCGGCTTGCCCATGACGCTGACCAGCTTGAGATGATACTCGCTCTCAAGGAATATAAAGATGTTGGAAATCAATACGCTGATGAATGGCTTGATTTTGCTCTCAAGAGGCTCAAAACAGACATAGCACAGGAGCTGTCGAGGGTTGTTATGGAGACTGATTCGTCGCTCTGGTGGTTTTCAGATAAAAGTGACTGGTGGGTTAAAGCCAAGGCATCCCGTAAAGTCGCAAAGCGACCACGGGACGAGAAATAAGACGTAATGAGTAAACTCAGAACGTTGAACCTCGAAAACCGTGATTCGTAATTCGTAATTAGTTAACTCGAAACCGGAAACCTGGAACCCGTAATACGTAATTCGTGTAGCGCAATTCGTAAACTGTCATTTATTGACATCTCATTCTGATACAATTACAATTTACCCACATGATTTCTTCCATTCGGAGTGTATATTGTGACGCATAAGATTAAAGTAAAGAATCCGATTGTTGAGATAGACGGCGATGAAATGGCGCGGGTGATCTGGCACCTGATTAAAGAAAGACTGCTCCATCCATTTATTGAAATCGATACGAGCTATTATGATCTCGGCATAAAGGAGCGGGACAGGACAGACGACAAGATTACGGTTGATGCAGCGCATGCCATCAAAGAGGCGGGTGTTGGGGTTAAATGCGCGACCATCACACCGAATGCCGAGCGGGTAAAGGAATACGACCTCAAAAAGCAGTGGAAGAGCCCGAATGGAACCATCCGCGCTATTCTCGACGGGACAGTCTTCAGGCAGCCTATCATCATAAACAATATTCCGCCGGCGGTCAGAACATGGAAAAAGCCCATTATCATCGGACGGCATGCGTACGGAGATATTTATGATAATACTGAGCTGGTCGTTGATTCACCCGGTAAAGCTGAGCTTGTTTTTACGCCAGAACAGGGTGGAGAACAACAGGCATTCGAAATCCATTCATTCGCGGGCCGGGGTATTATTATGGGAATGCACAATACTGAGCAGTCAATCCGGAGTTTTGCCCGGGCATGCATTCTCTACGCGCTCCATGAAAAAATGGATCTCTGGTTCGGCACCAAGGACACGATCTCAAAAAAGTATCATGGATTTTTCAGAGATATTTTCAATGAAGAAGTAGAAAAAGAAAAAGAGAAGTTCAGGAAAACCGGCATTACGTATCGCTACCTTCTCATAGACGATGCTATTGCTCAGGTTCTGAAATCAGAGGGAGGCATGCTCTGGGCATGCATGAATTATGAGGGGGATGTGATGTCAGACATGGTTGCCACCGGCTTTGGCTCTCTTGGCCTCATGACATCGGTTTTGGTTTCTCCGGACGGCGCGTATGAGTTTGAAGCAGCGCATGGAACGGTTGTGCGGCATTATTACGAACACATCAAAGGTAATAAGACGTCCACGAATTCTATCGCTTCTATCTTCGCGTGGACAGGCGCACTCGCAACAAGAGGGGAACTTGACAATACCCCTGAGGTTATTCGTTTTGCCCAAACCCTGGAAAAGGCTGTTATCGAGACCGTAGAAAGCGGCATTATGACAAAGGATTTAATGTTGATTGCCGATCCACCTGTTAAGACGTTCGCGCACACCGAAGAATTTATAGACGCTGTTGCAGAGAGATTAAAAGAACAACTAAGCGCATAGG
>JBFGJU010000034.1:0-12749 GCA_041577035.1 Thermodesulfovibrionales bacterium
CTCGTCCCGGATAGAGACATCGGATAGAGTGGGGATGACCCTTTATACGCCAGCACAGCAATAAAACTGATTATTGCTGTAGAGCAAACGATGCCGATTCTGTAAAGGACGACAGTGACTTTATCTTCTTTTGTGAGCGGCTGAAAAAACTCCTGTTCACCCATATCAAAAGTATACCATAGGAAGCCGGAGAGAAGTTATACAAGGGAACGCCATATGTGGAGCCGTGAAACAACATACATTTCGCATTCAAGAAATAACAGTTGAAATTCAGGGTGGTTTGCGGTATTCTGTCTCATCAAAAAAGAGATCAATAAAGCCGGGGGGGAACCAGATCACTGAAGCCGTGATCCCACTTTTTTGGCTCTCTTTTTCTGAAGACATCCGGATAATACAGGCAATGTTGAACCTACGAAAGAAAAGAGTAATCATTTTTGACGACGAAACAGCCATTTTAACCATGCTGGAAAGGCGATTTGCTCAAAGAGGGTATGAGGTTATGATGTTCGAAGAACCGGTGATCTGTCCGGTGTATGAGGACAGCTCGGATACATGCGAGAATATCTACCCATGTGCAGATCTCATGTTTGTTGATTTCAAAATGCCTAAAATGAACGGCATCGAGCTGCTTGAACACCAAAAGCAGAGAGGCTGTAAGCTGAATGCGAAAAATAAAGCCATTATCACCGGATTTATTGTTGATAATTACATAAATAGAATTAAGGATATTGGATGTGCTCTGATCAGAAAACCGTTTGCCTTCTCAGAGATTTCTTCCTGGCTGAGCGCGTGTGAAAAACGCGTAGATTTATCACAGCGGTTAGGCATAAAGAGAAAAGAAAGGCGCTATACAACAGATATTCAGGTTCTGTATAAAACCGAGAAACAGGATGAACTTCTGGAAGGCGATATTATCAATCTCAGCACCTATGGGATCTGCCTCAAAATCTACAAACCGCTCTTTGTGGGTGAGGTTATTTCCATACATACGAATCTTCCCAATTCCTGCCAGTCAGCATGTGTTCAGTGGATCAAAAAAATTAAACGCGATTACTACATAGCCGGGCTCAATTGCTGCAGGGAGAACAACTCACCATAACAGATCTCTTTCACTTCGGGAATGACCGGGGTGATGTATTGCCTCTCGCAGCTGATAATGCTATTCAGCCGGCATGTCCGGTCTTGGATACAGGCCGGCAGCCTTTACGATTTCCGCAATCGCTGATTCCCACTCTATGGCCTGAATATGAACACCCCTTACACCCGGCGTCTCAAGAACCTGATGAATCAGCTCGACAGTGATCTTCTTGCCTTCCTCCTCCTGCAGTTGCCGTGCCTTTTTCTTGTCATCACCTGCCTCGGCTTTTGCCTTCATCATACGGTCAATAAGAGGTTTTGGAACTGAAACGCCAGCAACAGAGGAATCCATGTACTTGAGCATCATGCCGCTTCTTGGAACAATAATGCCGCCGAGGATCGCGGTACGCTCATGGAGCCCCATGTTCCGGATTTTTTCCATCTGCGAACGAAAACCCTCAATATCATAAATACCCTGCGTCTGAATAAAGTCAGCACCGGCATTGACCTTCTTCATAAGATTCACCGGCCTGAAATCTATAGGATCTCCCATGGGCGTCCAGGACGCGCCGATAAAAAACTTAGGAGCAACTTCCAGTGTGTCACCGCCTTCCTGCATACCGTCGTCACGCATTTTCTTCATAATGCTGACAAGCTGGCAGGTATCGACATCATAGACATTCTTGGCACCGGGATGTCCCTTCAGCCTGCCTGCAGCACTGAATGACTGGTGATCACCAGCAATGCAGAGACAGTTTTTCAAACCCATTGCAGCGGCACCGAGCAGGTCTGCCTGTATGGCAATCCGGTTTCGGTCGCGGCAGGTCATCTGCATGACCGGTTCAAGCCCCTGCTGAAGGGCGATGGCAGCAGCAGCAATACTCGATATGCGGACAACTGCGGTCTGGCAATCCGTCACATTCGCTGCGTCACAGTTACCTTTCAGCAACTGGGCTTTCTTCACAACCTCATGACCATCCGCACTCATGGGCGGTCCCAGTTCCGCAGTAACGGCAGGCTGTCCGCTCAGAATTACTCTTTCAAGATTGCTTCCGCTCTTCATTCTTTTTTTCCTCCTGCGGCTTCAATCTTTTCCCCTTCCTTCTCCTCATACGCTCTAATGTGTTCCATTGACACTCGTCGCGGACCGCCATCCCGTGAAGTTGACCAGTCGCGCGGAGGCAGGACTTCGGACAATTTTTCGAGCGTGCCGAGCATCTTCATTCGCTCTACAATAAGGTACCATGCGCAGTCCATCTCATCACTCACCTCGCATTTGCCTTCTTTTGTTCCACCGCAGGGTCCATTCATGAGTGTTTTGGAACACCGTGCAATAGGACATATGCCTCCGGTCAAGTGCAGGATGCAGTCGCCACATCCGGCGCAAAGCTCTTCGAAGACACCAGGCTCAGGCACAGCCCCGTAAAAAGAGGTGTTGATACCCGGATAGACCGGGATTATCCCGGTTCGATCTGAGAGGAAATTGACCCCGACCCCACAGGCTGTCGAAAGAATCAGATCATACTTTTTTACATCGTCCATAACCGGATCAAAATACTCCGGCTCGCAATGGCGCATAACAGAGGTATGATCAACCTGCATATCAACACCTTCCTGGGATGCTCTCATCCTGAGAAGCGTGGCAATAGTCTCAGCCTCTTTGTCACCGCCTGCATGGCAGATGGCAACGCAGGTGTTACAGCCAAAGACCAGAATCTTTTTAAAGTCCTTAACCATCTCCCAGATTTCGTCAATCGGCTTTTGTGAACCAACAATCATAATTCATTACTCCTTTATATCATTAGTCTTAACAGTTATGTGCCCGTCCTCAGTCCTATCTGTTTCACCTTTTCAGAAAATTCAGCACAGACCACGGCATAAGGATTACCATTATCAGACACCGCCTGCAAAAGCTCAATGCGGCCTTCGTCCATGCCGAGCATATGTATGAGTTCTTTTGTTCGTTTCACGCGGGAAGAAACGCGGGATTCAATGTCCTTATATTTACAGGCCCCGGCGGGACAGCGAACTATAGCCACCCCATCGGCTCCGTATTCAAATGCCTTCAAGAGATCAATAATATCGACACGGCTTGTACAATGTATTGGCACAGAGCGCACATTATCAGGAAGTTCAAAGCCCTTGATACCCACATGGTGAGAGCAGATGAACGCAACAACCGCCGGCTCCTGCCGTTTCGGATCAACCGAGCCGACGAACGATGACATATTCGAGCGAATCTCACCAACGTCATAACTCACCATGCTGATCGCCTGACCCGGACACTCCGGTGCGCAGAGCCCGCAGGCCTGGCAGTATTCAGACCGGATTTCGGACACTGACGTGACTAAAGGCGCTCCATACGGACATATCCTCTGGCAGGTAAGACATGCCATGCACTTGTCCGTGTCAACGACCGCACCGCCACCGCACCCGCGGCAACGCCCCGCTTCTTTGAGCGCCGCTTCCTCATCATAGCCAAATTCGAACTGCATAAATGAGCTGCAGCGGGTTTCAGCCGGAAGATGTTCTACTTTCATTCTCGGTTCCCGGTGAATCACGTCCGCAACGTCCCCGGGAAGCTGGGCAATGGGCTCTTTTTCGTATGTTGGAAGAACCCCTTCGATCTCATGCCCCTCAAGGTATACATGCATTGCCATGGCTGACCGGTGTCCGCTCGCAACAGCCTGTATCGCTGATCCCGGACCGGTCACCACCTCGCCTGAGACAAAAACACCTCTGAGACTGCTCATATGCGTTTCAGGATCCCAGACCACACGTCCCCTCTCATCCACCTGAACCTTGCTTCCTTCAAGAAACGAAAGGTTCGTCATCTGGCCAATCGTGATGATCACCGTATCAGCCTCAATGAAAGATGTTGTACCGTTATCAAAGGTCGGACTGAAACGTCCGTTTGAGTCGAAGACGGACAAAACCTTTACCACTTCAAGCCCGGTGATTCTGCCATTATCACGACGTACTGCTTGTGGTCCCCACCGGTGAGAAATGGTAATGTCTTCTTCAACAGCCTCGTCCACTTCCCACTTCCATGCGGGCATCTCCTCAGCGCTTTCGAGACATACCATTTCGACATGCACCGCACCAAGCCTTTTGGCTGTCCGGGCAACGTCGATTGCAACATTACCACCGCCAATTACGAGGACCTTGCTGCCGAGTTCGATCTTTTTCTGGAACGCAGCATCCGCAAGAAAAGGAATTGCAAGAAGAACACCCGGGCCGTCTGCTCCCGGAATATTCAAGGACCGGCTTTCCGAAAGCCCTACAGCAATCAAAACTGCGTCATGCCTGTCTAATATTTCATTCATGGTGATATCCCTGCCAATTTCGCAGTTTGTCCTGGCTTCAACGCCTTTGGCGAGGATATCATCTATGTCTTCCTGTAGGGTTTCCCTCGGCAGGCGGTATGTCGGAATCGCAGAGGAGAGCATGCCGCCAAGTACAGGGTAACGTTCGTATATGGTCACACCATATCCAAGATCAGCAAGATCATTTGCCGCTGTCAGGCCTGAAGGACCTGAGCCGATGATCGCGATTTTTTTGTCTCTGGTCTGCTTGACGAGCCTGCGCCTGTTTCTACGATAGTCCGCGGCCTTTTCCAACGCAAACCGCTTCAGGTGCCTGACTGCCAACGGTTCATCCACAGCACAGCGCCGGCAGGCCTGTTCACAGGGATGGTGACAGATTACAGAACAGACGGACGCGATCGGGTTTACCGATCGAATAACTTCAAGAGCCTCGGCATATCGTCCCTGGGCGATAAGCCCCACATATGCCTGCACATCGGTATTGACCGGACAGGCTGCGCGACAGGGAGAATAAGGCCTTTGTTCCTTAAATTCGGCAGACCATTCCTTATGGGGTTTGTTTTTTTCTTTTACGGATCCATCTGACATCGCTTTTTCCTTATAAAACAGTCGTTGTGTTATTTTAATAATTATAGGTAAATAGTTTCTACCATTTGCCCATATATTACTTCCGTCAGGAGTAAGGAATTAGGCGTTAGGGCACCTGTTTTAAGCTGATCCGGCCGCTATCTTCGCAGATTTCACTGTGTTTTTCATGAGCATGGTAATGGTCATCGGCCCGACACCGCCCGGTACAGGGGTTATCGCACCGGCAATCTCTTTGGCTGCGTCAAAATCAACATCTCCTTTGAGGATTGCTATCTTCTTTCCGGTTTTTTCGCTGATCTTTTCTCCAACACGGTTTACACCGACATCTATAACACATGAACCGGGCTTGATCCATTCAGGTTTTACCAGCTGCGGTACTCCGGCAGCAACAATAAGAATATCAGCCCGCTTACAGTGTGCTTCAAGGTCCTTTGTGCGGGTATGCACAACCGTTACCGTCGCATTCGCTCCAGCCCCTTTCTGGAGCATGATGTTGGCAATCGGTTTACCCACGATATTCGAACGGCCTACAACAACAACCTCGGCGCCAGAGGTTTCATAACCGGAACGTACAATCAGCTCCTGTATGCCGGCAGGTGTGCACGGCAGAAACTTAACCTCGTCCCCACCGATCATGAGACGCCCGACATTGACCGGATGGAACCCATCAACATCCTTGTCAGGATCAATAGCGTTCAAAACCTTTTTTTCGTCGATATGCTTCGGAAGAGGAAGCTGGACAAGAATCCCGTGTATTTTTGGATCCTTATTGTATTTTTCAATGAGATGGAGAAGCACATCCTCTGAAATATCCTCAGACTGATCATCCTGGATTGAGTGAAATCCAAGTTCATGAGCAGTCTTCTGTTTACCGGTAACATAGCTAATGGACGCGGGATTTTGGCCGATAAGAATAGTAACGAGTCCGGGGACTATTCCATGCTTATCTTTTAACTCTGCAACATCCTTCTTAAGCTCATCTCTAATTTGAGCGGCAATTTCTTTGCCACTGATAACTTTGGCAGACATAGTTCCTCCTTTGATTGTTATTCTTTGGGCTTAATCAATTCAAGCAATTCGTGGCGGGTCGATTCCTTTGTTCTGAAGATACCACGCACTGCAGAGGTAACCGTTCGCGATCCAGGCTTCTTGATTCCTCTCATAGAAAGGCAGAGGTGCTCAGCATCAATAATTACCATGGCACCCTTCGGCTTTAATCTCGCCATGATAAGATCAGCAAGCTGGGCAGTAAGGCGTTCCTGAACCTGCGGGCGTTTGGCAAGAACCTCGAGTGCCTTTGCAAGTTCGCTGATGCCCGCAATCTTACCTTTGCCGGGAACATAAGCAACGTGAGCCTTTCCGATAAACGGGAGCAGGTGATGCTCGCATACTGAATAAAAAGGGACATCTTTGAGAAGCACCAGTTCTTCATGACTTTCTCCCTCAATATGCCCAAGGATTTCCTCGGTTGGGGTTTCGATACCGGAAAAAATCTCCTCATACATACGGGCAACCCGTTTCGGGGTGTCTTTTATCCCCGGCCTGTCAGGATCCTCTCCAACGCCTTCAAGAATCAGCCTGACGCCTTTTTCGATTTTCTTGAGATTCATCTGAATGATAGTGTCTGTCAATAAAAACGTTTGGAATTTTGGATTTTAGCATTATGCTGTAAATATGTCAAAGGCATCCCTTTTCCCATAAAGATACGGTATCAGGAAATGGGGACTCCGCGACAGTTCTGTTATCGTTCTCTGGCATATTTTTCTGCTTTTCTATACTATTCCTGATATGGCCTTTAAGCGAAGCCAGAGCTTTTTCCAGGATTTACGAAAAAAGGGGAGGCTTCGCGGCTCAGGGTGCTTCAAGATAAAGCAACACATCAATCATCCTAGATTCCCTGGGACGGGAAGTCCCGTTCACTCTTTATTGCACCGTATGATACGCCGATCTGTGACAATCAGATGAACCTTAATATCGTGTGCTTCAGCAGGTATAGATGCAATAACCTGTTCTTCATAAGCAGGGGCAATGATCGGCAGATGCCTGGAAAGCAGTGAAAGCAGGTGATCATAATAGCCGGCGCCATATCCGATTCTGTTTCCTGTTTCATCATAACAGACACCGGGGATGACAATTACATCAACAGTCTGGATCGACCGCTGCAATTCCGGGACATCACCGGCCGGCTCAGGGATACCCATGAAACCGGGCACAAGATCTTCAGGCTGTCTGATCTCATAGAGCAGAAGGTCTCTTTGTTCAGGGTCAACCTTTGGAAGAACAACGTGTTTTCCGTGTTCGAGTGATTCCCTGATAAGCCCGGTTGTGTCACATTCAGATCTGAATGAAGCAAACAAAAAAATAACATTCGCCTGTTGTATGTCATCAATTTCACACAGCTGCGCTTGAATTAATGAACTTTTAGCTTTTCTGACTTCAGTCGGAATACTATCCCTTTTTTTCAGCAGTGATTTTCTGAGAGATTCTTTTGATTCCTCATCCGGCATAGAGGATTTTTTCCAGCTCGGTCTTTATCGTTTTTATTTCTTCGACCGTTTTGGGAGCATACCGAAAGGGTGCAATACCCTTAATGTCAGCTTCAGTTACCGCATTGTCATACGATATGTGGCCAAGAAATTCCATGTCCTGAATTCCCTTTTGAATAAATCCCAGGTCTTCAGCATTTCTCACCTTGTTCGCGACAACAAAAACCCGCCTGATACCAAGTTCCTGTGCGAGATCTCTGACGGTTTCAGCTGTAAGCATGCTTCTCTGCCCTGGCTCGACTACAACAATAAACGCGTCAACCGCATCAGTTGTTCCCCTGGTCAAATGCTCTATGCCCGCCTCCATATCAACGATAACGACTTCATTTCTCTCTATAACCAGATGCTTGAGCAGTCGTCTGAGGAATATATTTTCAGGACAGTAACAGCCTGATGACGCTGCTTTTGACTTACCCATAACAAGAAGGGTAATGCCGTTAACAGTGAAACCAACATGCTCTGGCAGATCATCTACCTTGGGATTGATTTTGAACACACCTCCCATGCTTCCGGGCTTTGCTCCTGTTCGTTCTTCGATCAGCTCGCCCAGATCAGCGATCGGTCTTATTGTTTCAGCTTCCTCACGGGAAATACCGAGCGCTGAAGCGAGGTTTGCATCCGGATCAGCATCAACTGAAATTACTTTCTTTCCATCTACTGCAAAAAGATGGCTTAATACTGATGCAAGTGTTGTTTTTCCGACTCCGCCCTTCCCGGTGACCGCAATTTTCATACTGCATTCTAGCATTCCATGTCAGACCCTGTCAAAAAGCCTATTTTGTTTGATTTTTCAATAGGTTATCCGTTATTATGTGCTATGGATCCGAAGAAACTCCTTGAAGATTCTCAACAGTTCCTGATGAATACCTATAAAAAATATCCTCTTGTTATTCGGAAAGGCCGCGGCATAAAGGTCTGGAGTGCGGATGGACGGGAATTCCTGGATTTCGTTGGTGGGATAGCGGTGAACTGTCTCGGGCATTGTCACCCAAAGGTCGTTATTGCGTTGCAAAAGCAGGCACAAAGACTGATCCATATATCCAACCTGTATCATATAGAGCCCCAGATTAAACTCGCTAAAATACTTGTTCGGAATTCTTTTGCGGAGAAGATATTTTTCTGCAATTCAGGAGCAGAGGCGAATGAGGCAGCGATAAAACTGGCGAGAAAGTATTTCAGAGAGGTTATGGGACAGGATCGCTATGAGATTATTACATCCCATCATTCGTTTCATGGACGTACGCTCGCCACACTTGCTGCAACAGGCCAGGAACAGTTAAAGCAGGGGTTTGAACCTCTGGCGCCGGGATTCAGACATGTTGCGTTTAATGACAGTAATGCGATAAAGGATGCGATCACGAAGGATACCTGCGCTGTAATGCTGGAACCCATTCAGGGAGAGAGCGGCATTCGTATGCACGATCCTGATTACCTGCGGGATGTCAGAAAATTGTGTGATGACTATGGAATCCTTTTGATACTGGACGAGGTACAGACCGGTATGGGAAGAACAGGAACCTTATTCGCCTATGAACAGTTTGATATAACACCGGACATGATAACAATTGCAAAAGGCCTTGGTGGCGGGGTCCCTATCGGTGCACTGCTGGCAACGAACACGATAGCAGCTGCGTTCCAGCCGGGCACCCACGGAACAACATTCGGGGGCAATCCCCTCGTCTGCACAGCCGCCATCGCAACCATTGATGTACTTCTGGAAGACGGTTTAATTCTTGACCAATGCAGAAGAATGGGCACATATTTCATAAAAAAACTTGAGGAATTAAAATCAGAATTTCCGAGTATCATTGCGGACGTCCGGGGCATGGGTCTTCTCGTTGGTATGGAACTAACCCGTGACGGTATGCCGATTGTCCATTCATGTATTGAAAAAGGTGTACTTATCAATTGTACGGCAGGTAATATATTACGGTTTATGCCGCCATTAATCGTTACGGAAAAGGACATAGACAAGCTCGTTGACGTTCTCGAGCATATCTTTGATCGTTTATCCTGAGAAGGGAGTATCGTGAAACAAGATTTCCTGACAGTACGTGATCTTTCATCCGAAGCATTGTTCGCTGTTATAGAGAGAGCCATTGAACTGAAGTCAGGAAAAGATGCTGGATCATGCCCGCTGATAGGAAAGAATATCGGCCTGCTGTTTGAAAAACCGTCTACACGAACGAGGATTTCATTCGAAGCAGGTATCTATCAGCTGGGAGGCAATACGATCTTCATGAACCCTGCCGATATGCAGCTCGGTAGAGGCGAGACCATAGCGGACACGGCAAAAACCCTTTCCCGTTATCTGGACGGAATTGTCATCCGAACGTTTGCCCATGAAAAGCTCAATCAGTTCGCAGATCATTCAACAATACCGGTAATTAACGGACTGAGCGATATACATCATCCCTGCCAGGTTTTGGCTGACGTGATGACTATCTACGAAAAGAAAAAAACCATAAAAGGCTTGAAAATCGCTTATATCGGTGACGGGAATAATGTATGTAACTCCTTGATTGAGGCTGCTTCACTCCTGGCGTTCAATCTCACCATTGCCTGTCCGGAAGGCTTCGAACCTGATGCTGCACTGCTCGAACACGCACGGGCGCAGGCACAATCTGAAATTATTATTCTCAGAGATCCCAGAGAGGCCGCGGGCATGGCGGATGCGGTATACACCGACGTCTGGGTAAGCATGGGGCAGGAACAGGAGTCTGATGCCAAGAAAGATAAATTTAAGATGTATCAGATAAATAGCAGGTTATTGTCCTGTTCCGGAAAAGATGTCATGGTCCTGCACTGCATGCCGGCTCATCGAGGTGAAGAAATTACAGACGAAGTTATAGACGGCCCGAACAGTGTGGTTTTCGATCAGGCTGAAAACCGCCTTTATACGCAAAAGGCATTGATGGAGAAACTAATACAGAAATGAACCTTCCCGTAACAGGCGATTGTCCTTTTTAATGGAGAACGCTCTTTCGGTCATACCGCTTGGTGGTGTTGAGGAGATAGGTCTCAACATGACTGTCTTTGAATACGGAGATGACATGATTGTCATTGACGCAGGACTCATGTTTCCGGAGGAAGACATGCTCGGCGTTGATATTGTCATTCCGGACTTTACCTACCTGCTCGAAAACAAGGATAAAATAAAGGCCATAATTCTGTCCCATGGCCATGAAGATCATACCGGCGCCCTTCCCTTTCTGCTGAAAGAATTGCCAATACCGGTATATGGTACCGCCCTCACGCTTGGTCTTGTTAAAGATAAATTAGCCGAACACGGGCTCGATACTATTGAACTCATACCGGTTAAACCACGGGATACTGTTACGCTCGGTGTGTTTGCCGTTGAATTCATACGGGTTACCCATAGTATTGTTGATGGTGTTGGGTTTGGTATAAAAACACCGGTAGGGCTCATTGTGCATACGGGCGATTTTAAGCTCGATCCTACGCCCGTAGACGGCAACCTTATGGACTTCCACAAATTTTCGGAGTACGGAGAAAAAGGAACTGTTCTTCTGATGTCTGACAGTACCAATGCTGAAAAAGGCGGCTTCACTTTTTCAGAAAAAGAGGTGCGCAGAGCTTTTGAGGATATCTTTTCCGATGCGCAAGGCCGCATCATAATAGCAACATTTGCCTCCAATATCCATAGAATACAGCAGGTCATTGATGTTGCAACCATGTTCGGCAGAAAGATTATTCTATCTGGAAAAAGCATTGTATCAAATGCCCAGATAGCCCTTGATCTTGGCTATCTTCGGATACCGGAAAATACATGGCTGAAACTCGACAAGCTGAATACGTTACCTGACAGTGAGGTCGTTATCCTGACGACCGGCAGTCAGGGCGAGCCGATGAGCGTTCTTTCCCGCATAGCCACTGATGAGCATAAAACGATAAAGATAAAAGAAGACGATACGGTCATACTGTCTGCCAAAATGATCCCGGGCAATGAAAAATCCATCGGAAGAATTATCAACCATCTCTTCCGCAGGGGCGCAAATGTGATCTACGAAAAGGTTTCTGAAATTCATGTGTCAGGACATGCATCAAAGGAAGAACTGAAATTAATGCTCAATATGGTAAAACCAAAAATGTTTATGCCGATTCACGGAGAACACCGTCATAAAGTTTATCATGCACGACTGGCGGAAAAAACCGGCATCTCAAAGTCAGATATCTTCATCATGGAGAACGGTGAGATTCTCGAGATAACAAAAGATGGTGCCAGGAAGAACGGTAAAATCACATCCGGCAGGATCTTTGTAGACGGTAAAGGGGTGGGTGATGTTGAGGACATGGTACTGCGTGACAGAAAAAGACTCGCGCACGACGGGATTGTAATTATCATTCTGTCAATCGAAAAACTGAGCGGTAATATCGTTTCCGGCCCTGACATCATAACACGGGGATTTGTCTTTGAAGACGCCTCTCAGGAGATTATCAACAACACTAAAGAACTGGTCTACAACACGATTCAGGAGTGTGACACCGAAATTATCGCAGATCAGGCCCTCATTCAGGCAAAAATTCGGCAGGTGCTTAAAAAATATCTCAGAAAAACCATGGACAGGAAGCCAATGATCATGCCGATCATTTTTGAGGTTTAACCCTTCCCATCCGTAACACATGCCTTACTACTCTCAAAGAGTTTTATGCCATACTCTTCAGGGTCTTTATACTTATTCACATTCTGAGCTACCGAAAAATTTCTCACAGCGTGAATCTGGTATAATCTACTGATGTTCGAGGCGATCATACTTGGAATCGTGCAGGGATTGACAGAGTTTTTTCCTGTCAGCAGCACAGCTCATCTCATAATATTCCCATGGTTTTTCAACTGGAAGGGCGCAGTTGACACACTCACCTTTGATATTGCGCTCCATGCGGGAACACTGTTCGCGCTCATTACCTGTTTCTGGAAAGACTGGTTAGCCATGGTATCAAAAAATACAAAATTGTTGTGGCTTATTTTAATTGCCACTGTGCCGGCCGGGGCGGCCGGCTATCTGTTTAACGATCTTGTCGAATATGCTCTGAGAAGTCCGCTGATTATTGCCATGGCGCTCGTTGTCATAGGAATTGTCATGCTGATATCTGAAAAAACATATAAACATAAGAAACTTGATGATCTTTCCGTTACCGATGTTCTCTTAATTGGCTGTATGCAGGCAGTTGCGCTTATACCGGGCGTCTC
>JBFGJU010000035.1:0-12745 GCA_041577035.1 Thermodesulfovibrionales bacterium
AGTTTCAATTCTTTGAAACCTGTTGCTTGCAGGTGAAACATTGAATCTTTGAGCCTCGTTTCGATGTCCAATCTCCGGAGCATCAAAATCCACACTTCGATATGAAGTATTGACCGTATGCAAAACCCGCCGAACCGTGTTTATCTGTTATATGCCAGTAACTAGAACCGACGTCCGCCCCCTCGTCCTCCACCACCTCTCCCTCGTCCTCCACCACCGCGATTTTCGGTACGAGGACGGGCTTCATTCACGTTAAGCGCTCTTCCTTGCAGCTCTTTGCCATTGAGCCCTTCGATCGCAGACTGCGCTTCAGCTTTAGAAGGCATCTCCACGAACCCAAATCCTTTTGATTGACCGCTATACTTGTCCTTTATGATATTGGCGGATTCAACCTGCCCGAATTGTTCGAAGGCCAGCCGTAAGTCCTCTTCTGTGACCTCATACGACACATTTCCCACGTAAATGTTCATTCTCATCTCCTTTTCTAATGAATTCCAGATATTTGGATTCTCCAACAAGCAATTAAATCATTTTCTTTCTCTCCCTGAAAATACTGTAGCATATTTCAGGGAATCCCGCCTGAAAAAACCTTATCAATCCTTAAAAGCTTTATTTTTCGCTAACCGGTATGCATTGTGTATTTCGATAGGAAAAAATTATTTTAATCGTTTCCAATTATTACTGACGCGCCGGCAAAAAATATTGATCTTCCCTTCTTTTGTTGGTGTCGAGGCGTTGAGATTTACATTTAATGTATAATCCTATATGGCTCTGATTATTGAAGGTTTTCAAAGGGCTTTTTCCCTGCTTGTCCATCTTGATCCGGAACTGCTTGGTATTATTTATCTATCCATAAAAGTCTCAGGGCTTGCGCTCTGCATCGCAGCAGTCTCAGGTATTCCCCTCGGTGCGGTCATCGGACTCAGGCGGTTTTTTGGAAAGGGTCTTGTAGTAAGCATCCTGAATACCTTTATGGGCCTGCCCCCGGTTGTTGTCGGACTCTTCCTGTATCTGATCCTTTCGCGGAGCGGACCACTGGGCTTTATGGGACTGCTCTATTCACCGACGGCAATGATCATGGCACAGACCATACTGGCATTACCGATCATCATTGCGCTGTCTCTTGCCGCGGTTACATCGGTTGATGAGACGGTGAAGCAGTCAGCACAGGCGCTTGGAGCATCATCCGGTCAGATATCTATTCTTGTTATCAATGAGGCCCGTTACTCAATCATGGCAGCAGTGATCGCTGCGTTTGGGAGGGTGATCGCAGAGGTTGGTGCGGTCTTAATCGTCGGCGGAAACATTGCCGGACTTACGCGGGTCATGACCACGACTATCGCACTTGAGACGGATAAAGGAGATTTTGAGCTCGCACTTGCCCTTGGTATCGTACTCCTGGCCATATCGTTGATCGCAAACGCCGGACTCCACCTTATCCAGAAGAAGGGGGTAAGGTCGTGAACAGAAATCTCACAGTCAAAATCAAAGATATCAGCAAGTCCTATGGCGGGGTGAAGGTACTGAAAGAGTGCTCATATGCTTTTGAGAAAGGCAGAATGCATGCGCTTATAGGGCCGAACGGGAGCGGTAAGTCGACGCTCTTGAGAATCTGCGGACTGATTGAAATGTCTGACAAAGGACAGATTACATACCATGAACATAATCATGCAATAGAACATACGATTGAACTCAAGCGCAGGATATCGATGGTTTTTTCAAAAGACGGACTGTTTAATACCACTGTGTTCAAGAACGCATCGTATGGTCTTAAGGTAAGAGGTGCCGGCTTTCGTGATCGGCACGAGCGCGTTAAAGAGATATTAAAAACCGTTGGTCTCTGGGAGAAAAGAAGGCAGAGCGCAAAAACGCTTTCAGCTGGCGAAGGGCAGCGGTTGGCGATCGCGCGCTCTCTCGTGATTGACCCGGAAATCATATTTCTTGATGAACCGACGGCGTCATTAGACCCGGCGAATACCGCACTCATCGAAAATATCATAACAAAGCTTATAAGAGATGCGCATAAGACTGTTATCATGGCTACCCACAATATGTTTCAGGCCCAGCGGCTCTCTGACAGAATTATTTTCATGCATGAAGGCGAACTCTATGATGAAGGGCTGACAGGCGACTTTTTCGAACGACCAAAGAATGACATTGCATATCAGTTCTTGTCCGGAAAGCTCATATACTAAACAAAAAATTCCAGAATATATTTCAGCGAAACATATAACACAACAAGGCCAAGAATAAGTTTGATAGCTCTTTGAGGCATAAATTTCTGCAGCCGGGCTCCAAGGTATATCCCCATGAACCCTCCAAAGCCAAAAAGAATACCCAGCAGCCAGTCCGGGGATGTTTGTACACCTGTTTTAAGCGGCAGCAACGTATAAAAGATTATTCCGGCAATAGACGTCAGGAACGTACCGGTTAAGGCGGCACCGGCAACCGTATACACCGGAAGACGAAAGACAGTCACACAGAAAGGCGCTATGATCGCGCCGCCTCCTATCCCGTATATGCCACCGATAATTCCGACGAAAAAAGAGAGCAGGAACATGGGTACGGTGCGGAAAGTGAAGATCTCTCCCCAGAATTCATAGGTTACCCTTTGAAAGGAAAAAGATATGGTTTTGATAACTGCTTCAGACGGCAGGCCGGCTGCAACGCGTGAATGCCGGCTTTTCCTCAGGTGACTGGTCCTCTGCGCGAACTTTTTTCCCAGTTCATCTGTTTTCGATTCTTTATTGCGAAATCTCGAGATGACCTCAGACATCAGTCGGATTCCTATATACAGGAGCACACAGCCGACAAAAAATTTAAATGAACGGGTATCAGGCACATACTGTATACGAAGTACATAACCAATGAAAACTCCCGGAACCGTCCCAATCACAATGACCCAGGTGAGCGGCCAGGCCATCCTGCCTTCTTTTATAAAACGCAGAACACCACCGGGTATTGCTACAATGTTATAGAGAAAATTCGTCGCACTGACAGATGGTGTAGTGAAGTGCAAGACACTCATCTGGAAAGGGAGGAGCAGAAACGCACCGGACAGTCCCCCCATTGATGCGAAGAACGATATGACGAAGGCCACGAGCGGCGGAACAAATGCATACGTTTCGACGCCTGAAACAGGAAATACCATAGATAAGAAATCCATGTTAGATTATAAAATCATTCAGCATTATTTACACTATCTTTTCTTCGTTGGCTGTCTTACGACGGCGTGCGAATGGCGGTATGCATCAAGATTGCGACGAGAGCTTATCTTTGCCTTTCTGATGTGCCCTGTATTACAATATGATATTTCCCATCCGGATTAACCGGATTCTTCAGTATTCTCGAGGCATTTTTTGAACAGGTATTGCAATGGACATGACATTAACAGAGAAGATTTTCAGGGCGCACCTGAGGGATGAGCCGTTTCCAGGCACGAAGGTTCTGGATCTGGATGCTGTTCTCTGTCATGAGATTACGACACCCATAGCAATCAATGACCTTGTTAAGAGGGGTAAGGACCGGGTGTTCGATCCGGCAAAGATAAAAGCGGTAATCGACCATGTCACCCCGGCGAAAGACTCAAAGACAGCAGAACAGGGCAAGATTTTGAGGGAATGGGCACGGAGACATAACATCAAAGACTTTTTTGATATCGGCCGTAATGGCATCTGTCATGCGCTCTTTCCTGAGAAGGGATTTATCCGTCCGGGTTATACGGTAATCATGGGGGACTCGCATACCTGCACCCATGGGGCCTTTGGCGCGTTTGCCGCCGGGGTGGGTACCACTGACCTTGAAGTCGGTATCCTGAAAGGGGTATGCGCATTTAGAGATCCGGCAACCATAAGGATAAATATCAGTGGAGTACTTCCGGACGGGGTGTACGCAAAGGATATCATCCTGAAAATAATTAAAACACTGACGGTCAAGGGAGCAACTGACTCGGTCATTGAGTTCCACGGTGATGTTGTACGGAACATGTCAATGGAGAGCAGGATGACACTCTGTAATATGGCGGTAGAGGCGGGAGGCACAACAGGGATCTGCATGCCCGATGAAGTGACCGTTGATTATCTCTGGGAGTTTATATCTCCAGATTTCAGGGACAGGGATGAAGCGATCCAGAAATACCGGACCTGGTGGTCTGATGGGAACTGTACGTACAGCACAGTTAGAGACGTAGATGTCACAGATCTTGAGCCGCAGGTAACCTATGGGTATAAGCCTGACGAAGTAAAAAACATATCCGAGATAGCAGGCACGCCTGTTGACCAGATCTATATCGGTTCCTGCACGAACGGAAGACTTGAAGACCTCAGGATTGCGGCAGCATATTTAAAGGGAAAGACGATTTCCCCGACGGTAAGGGGGATTGTTTCACCGGCTACGCCCAGGGTTTTTCAGGATGCGAACAGGGAAGGAATCATACAGATCTTCATGGATTCGGGGTTCTGCGTGACGAACCCGACCTGCGGGGCATGCCTTGGCATGAGTACCGGGGTGCTCGCGCCGGGCGAGGTCTGCGCATCAACAACGAACAGAAACTTTCCCGGGCGGATGGGAAAGGGCGGTATGGTGCACCTCATGAGTCCGGCAGTTGCTGCAGTAACGGCACTGGAGGGGAAGATCGCGGATCCAAGGAACTATAAGAGAAAAGAAATCCGATGAAACAGTTTGGCGGTAGTGTTCTTTTTCTTGACCGGTCAGATATCAACACGGATGAAATTATACCGGCGAAATATCTTGCTGAAATATCAAAAGAAGCCCTGAAGCCTCATATGCTTGAGGACCTGCATCTCGAGGGATTTGAACAGAGAGCGCCGTCAGTCGAAGAGGCCGCGGTGATTATTTCGCGTGATAATTTCGGATGCGGTTCTTCGCGGGAGCATGCAGTTTGGGTTTTTGAGGTGAATAATATAAACGTCGTGATAGCCTCGGGCTTTGCCCGGATCTTCAGACAGAACATGTTTAACTGCGGTATGCTCGCGATAGAACTTTCAGCGAGAGAAATCGATATGCTCTTTGCACACAAGGGTCATAACGCAAAGGTATCCGTAGATTTCGAACAGGACACGCTGACGGTTTCCTCAGACAGGGGCGCCGAAACAATCGCGTATCAGATTGCTGACTTTGATAAGGAACTGGTGAAAGCAGACGGCTGGGTAGAATTTGCAGATACGAAGTACTGAAATAACCATATGAGACAATGCCAAATGTCAAAGCTCAAATTTCAAAATGATTTGGTTTGTCATTTGGATTCTGGCATTTGACATTAATGCCTGCATATACATACTCAATGCTCTTTGCAATCGACGCGTTCTCTTATTACGCGCACCTGAATTAATTGCTTCCATATGCTTGCATCTTGCATCCTGTATCCTGTATTTTTGAAGGTATGACACCTGAAGATAAATTAAGAGAGCTTGGTATTACGCTGCCTGAGGTGCCGCAACCGCTTGGTTCCTATGTGCCATTCGTGAGAACCGGGAACCTTGTCTATGTCAGCGGCATGCTGCCGCTCAAAGAGGGAAAACTGACACGGACCGGCAGGGTAGGCGACGCGGTTACACTTAAGGAGGCGATTGAGGACGCACGCAGTGCGGCGATTAATGCCCTTGCCGTGGTGAGGTCTGCTGTTGGCACTCTTGACAACGTGGAGCAATGCATAAAGATAACAGGATATATAGCGTCTTCCCCGGACTTCACTGACCAGCCAAAGGTGCTCAATAGCGCTTCAGATCTTTTGTTTCAGATATTCGGAGAATCCGGCAGGCATGCACGGGCAGCCGTAGGCGTTCCCGTACTCCCTATGAACGCTCCTCTGGAAATAGAATTTATTTTTGAAATCAGGCAGTAAACTTTCTCTCCGCTTTAAGATACCTGTTTTTAAAAAAACACTCATTATAAGTTTCTAAATTACTTGCTTTTAATATTCATATATAAACATTTATAAAATAAAAAAATGGATTGACAAGCAGTTGAGTTAGGTATAGTATGTAACCAATTAGAGGGGAATTAAAAGCAGTTCTACCTTTTCTTGTTCTGACCTGTGTGAGGGGAGTTTTTTGGAATAATCATGGAAAATGATTATTTTAGTCAGACATTTTCTTTTCCTGTTACTTACAAAGAAACGCTTCTACATATAACCTTCAAGACGCAACCACATTTCTTTAAATCTTCATGAAAGGGGGTGTTGTATGGATATCTCGAGGCGGGATTTTCTAAAGATTTCAGGCGGCGCAGCAGTTGCCGGGACAGCTGCGGGCCTGACACCAAAGGCGGTTGAGGCACGAGAACGGGAAAACCGTATACAGGGGGCCAAAGTTACAAAAACCATCTGCCCGTATTGTGCTGTTGGCTGCGGTATGATTGCCCATTCCAAGAATGGGAAGGTCGTGAACATTGAGGGTGACCCTGACCATCCCATAAACCAGGGCACACTCTGCTCAAAGGGGGCAGCGCTCTATCAGGTTGCACATAATCCGACACGGGTCAAAAAGCCGATGTACCGCGCTCCGGGAGCTAACTCGTGGAAAGAAGTTGAATGGAGCTGGGCCCTTGATGAGATAGCCAAGAGAATCAAGAAGACGCGGGATGAGTCATTTGTTATGAAGAATGAGAAGGGACAGGTCGTTAACCGGTGTGACGGGATCGCCCATGTCGGGAGTGCTGCCCTTGACAATGAAGAGTGCTATGTTCTTCAAAAATGGCTTCGCTCAATAGGGCTCGTTTACATCGAACACCAGGCCCGAATATGACACTCCGCAACTGTTGCGGCTCTGGCAGAGTCGTTTGGTCGCGGTGCAATGACAAATCACTGGATTGATCTCAGGAATTCTGATGTTATCCTCATCATGGGGAGTAATGCAGCTGAGAACCATCCGATTTCATTCAAGTGGGTTATTGAAGCACAGCAGAGAGGAGCAACGCTCCTCAGTGTTGATCCCCGGTTTACCAGAACATCAGCAAAGGCCGATGTGTTTGCTCCCATACGGTCAGGAGCTGACATAGCATTCATCGGTGGGATGATCAACTATATCCTGCAGAATAACCTCTACCACAAAGACTATGTTCGCCTGTATACAAACGCAACGTTCCTTTTGAACAGGGACTTTAAGATGCCGGGTGAGCTCGACGGGATATTTTCAGGATATGACTCCAAGAAGAGGAAATATGACAAGAAGGCCTGGGCATTTCAGACTGACGCCAGCGGTGTCGTGAAGAAAGACGCGGGCATGTCAAGCCCGCACTGCGTGCTCCAGCTCATGAAGAAACACTATTCACGCTATGACATTGACACGGTATCCAATATTACCGGCACACCAAAAGACTCCATTGAAAAGGTCTATCAGATTTACTGTTCGACCGGTAAACCGGATAAGGTAGCAACGATCATGTATGCCATGGGATGGACTCAGCATACCGTCGGAACTCAGAATATCCGTGCGATGGCAATCGTCCAGCTTCTCCTCGGTAACATAGGTAGGGCTGGTGGCGGGGTCAATGCCCTGAGAGGCGAAAGTAATGTGCAGGGTTCGACAGACCATTGCCTGCTTTTCCATATACTGCCCGGGTACCTTAAAACACCGAGGGCCTCTCAGCCAACGTTACAGGCATATAATGATAAATATACGCCAAAGACGAAAGAACCATTAAGCGCGAACTGGTGGGCCAATTACCCGAAATACTCGGTCAGCCTTTTAAAGGCCCATTACGGTGCGAATGCCACAAAGGATAATGACTTTGGCTACTCCTGGTTGCCGAAGCTTGATGACGGTCAGAATGCGTCGTGGCTCATGATATTCCACGAGATGATGCAGGGCAAGTTCAAAGGATTTTTCGCATGGGGTCAGAACCCGACCTGTTCAGGCTCAAACGCAGGCAAGGTGAGAAAAGCCCTGGAAAAACTCGACTGGATGGTGAATGTTAATCTGTTTGACAATGAAACCGGATCGTTCTGGAAAGCCCCCGGTGTGAATACGGCTGATATTAAGACCGAGGTCTTTTTCCTCCCTGCTGCCGCATCAATGGAAAAGGAGGGAAGTATTACCAACTCGGGCCGCTGGGCTCAGTGGCGTTATAAAGCGCAGGAGCCGCAGGGACAGTCTCTGCCGGATTCCGAGATCATTAATGCGCTGTTCTATCGTGTTAAAGAACTGTATGAAAAGGACGGAGGTGCATATCCGGATCCAGTAACAAAGCTTTGGTGGAACTACGGCCAGAGCGGACCGGAAGGAACAGTGAATACCCATATGATAGCCAAAGAGATCAATGGCTATTTTATGGAGGACACGGAAACCAAGGGGCAACCACGTAAAAAGGGAAGCCTGGTGCCGAGTTTCGCGCACCTTAAAGACGATGGGTCGACCTGTTCAGGTAACTGGCTCTACTGCAATTCGTATACTGAAAAAGGAAATATGATGGCGCGGCGTTCGACAAAAGATCCGACTGGCATCGGACTGTATCCTGAGTGGTCGTGGTGCTGGCCGGTGAACAGGAGAATTATTTACAACCGCGCATCAGTCGATGAATACGGCAGGCCCTGGGATCCCTCGAGGCCGGTTATTAAATGGGACGCAGCTGCCAAAGGCGGAAAAGGAGGCTGGGTCGGTGATGTGCCTGACGGCGGTTGGCCGCCTATGAAAAATCCTGACGGCTCGACAAATCCCAAAACAAAGAAGGCATATATTATGAAGCCGGCCGGAGTTGCGCATATATTCGGGCCGGGTCGCGCGGACGGGCCATTCCCGGAACACTATGAACCGCTTGAGTGTCCGATTCAGGAGAACCCCATGTCCAAAAAACACCGGATCAACCCGACTGCCAAGCTGTTCTTTGAGCTTGCCGATGATAAACGGGCAAAAGAAGGCGGTGGAGAACCGGAAGATGTCTTCTATTCCTGTGATATACGGTATCCGTTTGTTGCAACAACCTACAGATTGACCGAACACTGGCAGACTGGTGTTATGACACGGCATCAGCCCTGGCAACTCGAGATGATGCCCCAAATTTTTGTGGAAATGAGTAAGGAACTTGCCGCTGAAAAAGGGATCAAGAACGGGGATAAAGTCAAAGTGAGCTCAGGACGAGGAGAGATCTGGGCGCGGGCGGTTGTAACAGGAAGGTTCAAGCCGTTCAGGGTCATGAATGCCACGGTCCATCAGGTCGGGCTGCCGTGGTGTTTCGGCTGGCAGTATCCAGAGGACGGAAGCGGCGGAGACAGTTCAAATCTCCTGACACCCACCATTGGTGATGCGAACACCATGATACCGGAGACGAAGGCCTTTATGGTTAACGTCGAAAAGATATAGGGAGGCAGACATGGCAAAAAGTGTATTGATTGATTTAACACGCTGTATCGGCTGCCGGGGTTGTCAGATCGCCTGCAAAGAGTGGAACGAACGCAAGGCAAAAAAGACGGAAATGCGGGGCGAATACACGAATCCTCCGGAGCTGAATTCAGAGACGTATACGCATATAAAGTTTGTTGAACAGGAAAAGGATAATGCGCCGGTCTGGAGCTTTGTAAAAGACCAGTGCCTTCACTGCAAGGACCCTGCCTGTGCCTCAGCCTGCCCGGTCGAGGCATTGAAAAAAACAGAAGCCGGACCGGTCACTTATCACTTTGAGCGCTGCATCGGCTGCCGCTATTGCATGCTTGCGTGTCCGTTTTACATTCCGAAATATGAATGGGAGAAGGCGGCCCCCTGGGTTCAGAAATGCTCATTCTGTTCTGAGCGCATAAAAGCGGATATGATACCTTCCTGTATCAAGACCTGTCCCACAGGAACGATGTTTTACGGTGAATACGATGATGTTCTGAAAGAAGGCCGGAACAGGATCAGTAAAAACCCCGGAAAATATGTTGATCATATTTACGGGGAAAAAGAAGCCGGAGGTACGTCATGGATGTATCTGTCCAATATGCCCTTCGAAAGCATTGGGTTTAATATGAATATTATGAAGAGAGAACTTCCTGACCTCACCTGGGCATATATTACCAAGATACCCGCTGTGATCGGTATTGTGATCGTTGCCGGGGCTGCATCGTGGGCACTCACGCGCAGTAAGAATTCGGATAAGGAGGAATAACCATGACATCACATCAAAAAGACATTAAAATGTGGACACCCTTCACAATGGTATTGCTTCTTATCATGGTACTGGGTGGTGTTGTATTAATCTACCGACTGGTAAATGGTCTCGGCGCGGCAACGAACCTGAACGATCGTTTTCCCTGGGGCCTCTGGATAGGCGTAGACGTCCTTGGCGGTGTGGCCATGGCTGCAGGGGGGTTTCTTATTGCCGGGGCTGTATATCTTTTCAATTGGAAAAAATATAAACCGATAGTCCGGCCGGCGATTCTGAATGCCTTTTTCGGGTACCTGCTTGCGGCAACAGCTATCATGTTTGATATCGGGGTGCCGTGGCGTATCTGGCATCCCGTGGTCATGTGGCAAATACATTCAATTATGTGGGTCGTGGCCATCCATGTTGTGCTGTATACTGCGACGCTTGCTACAGAGTCAAGCACGATGTTTTTCGAAAAGTTCAAGATGGAGTCTGCCAGGAAATTTGTCAAACTGATCATGGTTCCGGTTGTTATTTTCGGCGTGCTTCTTTCAGTCCTCCATCAGTCTTCATTGGGAGCGGTCTATCTGATTGCTCCCGGGAAACTGTCATCTCTCTGGTACAATTCCCAATTGCCGACGCTCTTCCTGATATCTGCTGTCATGATGGGGCTCGCGATGGTCAGTTTTGAAACCATCTTAAGCAGCAGGGCGTTTAATCATAAGCCGAATATGGGCATTCTTTCAGGCCTTGCACGAGGCTGCCTGATCGCCACAATCATCTATTTCGTCGGGAAGCTTTACTTTCTCGCCACCGGACCCGGCATAGGCGCGGCATTTGCCGGAACCATGGAAGCGAACATGTTTCTTCTGGAGATGGTGATTGGTGTAGCCGTACCGCTCGTAATGCTCCTGATGAAAAACGTACGGGAGAACATTAACAGCATCTTTTTCGTAAATATCATGGTCATCAGCGGTATACTGCTCAATCGGCTCAATGTAGCCATCTTCGGTGTGTACAGAGACCAGAGTGCCACCGGCTTCAGTTACTTCCCATCGTGGATGGAGATTGTGGTTACCCTTGCTTTTATCTCTATGGCAGTCGTCGGGTTTAAACTCGCTTCAAAATATCTTCGGCTGTTCCCTGAGACAGAAGCGCCGTAACAGTTTCATTGGGTCTGAAAAGACGGGACACCTCAAAAGGTGCCCCGTCTTTTTTCTTTGAGAGGAGGAAATGTGAAAACACAAGGTTATGTGATAGCTATCTTCATGCTGTTGTCGTGCGGCGCATTTGCTGATGTAACACGCTTTGATGTTCCGATAGGTAACTCGCCTCAACTCGGTCCGCCGAACGCTCCCATTACCATGATTGAATTTCTTGATTTCCAGTGACCGCACTGTGCGGCAGCCGGTCCGACTGTCAAGAAACTCATGGAGGAATACAAAGGGAAAATCCGGCTTATTCTCAGGCAGTATCCGTACAAGTACCGGGATTTTTCCCATATTGCTGCTGAGGCTGTGCTGGCGGCAGGAGACCAGGGTAAATATTGGGAAATGCATGATATCCTGCTCAAGAAATCGCCAAAGCTCGACAGAGAGAGCCTCATCAGTTATGCTGCTGAGCTGGGACTGGACATGAAGCGCTTCACGCGTGATCTTGATACCATGAAGCATTTGGATGTCATCACTCGTGACATAAAACTCGCTGAATCCCTGGACCTCTATAATACGCCTACGATATTTATCAATGGCAGGAAAGTTATCGGGAACAGACCGTATGACTACTTAAAGAAAATTATAGATGAGGAGCTGAAACATGCTGAAAAATAATTTTATCACGTTGTGTGTGGCATTCTGCTTACTGTTTGGCTTTTGTGATACTGCGGTGAGTGGAACCCTGGAGCCGATCAAAACAATTCCCATAGCCAGGAATAATCCACAGACACCGGAAAAGGTTGAACTGGGCAAAATGCTCTTTTTTGACCGGCGCCTGTCAGGTGACGGCACCATGAGCTGTGTTACCTGTCATATACCGGAGCTGGGGTTCACTGATGGTCAGGCCATTTCTCTCAGTTACCCGACAACCAAACACTGGAGGAATACACAGACCGTACTCAATTCAGCATTTCTTAAGACGCTCTTTCATGACGGCAGGGCCGAAAGCCTTGAGGATCAGGCCCTTTTTCCTATTCTGTCAGCGTTTGAAATGAACCAGAATCTGGATTATCTTGAGGAGGAGTTGCGGTCTGTTCCTGAATACCTTGAGGCCTTCAGAAGGGCGTTTGGCACTGACGATATTACCCGCCAGAGAATAGCAATGGCCCTTGCAGCATTCGAGAGAACCCTGATTTCCCGGAATGCGCCCATTGATAAATATCTGGACGGGTATGAAGGCGCACTTTCGGCTGAAGCAAAAAAGGGCCTGAAGATCTTCACGGGTAAGGGGAAATGCGCAGAGTGTCATGATGGGGTTGCCCTTTCAGACAATAAATATCATTCACTGAATGTCCCGGAAAATGTGGCGTTTGAAAAAGATCCGCGCGTTGCTGCGGCGAGACGGTTCGTTGCCAAGTTCAACCATTTTGAGGAATTCAGAGCCCTGAAAGAAGACCCCGGGAGATATCTTATTACCAAAGAAGATTCAGACTGGAAGGCATTCCGGACGCCGA
>JBFGJU010000036.1:0-12560 GCA_041577035.1 Thermodesulfovibrionales bacterium
AGTTTAACCCTTTTCTTCATTATCTCCTCCTATGCGGTTCCGCCTGCAATGGCAGGCACAATCGAAATTTCGTCACCATCTTTCACAACCGTTTCTTCGCCACTGAGAAATCGAATATCCTCTTCGTTGAGGTATACATTTACGAACCTGCGTATTTTCCCATCTTCTGATATCCGTTCGGCAATTCCCGGGTACGTCTTGTCAAGGGTGTCAATGACAGATATGATTGTTCCTGTTGAACCCTCAACCTCTTCTTTTCCCTGAGTAAGCCTCTGCAGCGGCGTCGGAATTCTCACTTTTACAGCCATTTCTTGTCCTCCTTGCAGACCATAGATCCTGAAAGTCCTTATGTGTTAATTTTTTCCAAAGCCTCTTCAAATGAAGCGATATTGGGCTTAATAAAATGGGGTGATATAACATGACTCTGCACAGCTTCCTGTGTCTTGAGACCATTTCCCGTGACGCATACCACGGTAACCTCATCCCTGCCGATTTTGCCCGATTCAACAAGCTTCCTGGTTGCCGCTAACGTTACCCCCCCGGCAGTCTCTGCGAATATTCCTTCAGTTCGGGCAAGCAGTTTCATCGCATCGATAATCTCCTGGTCAGTAACGTCTTCCCCATAGCCGCCGGTATCGGCAACAACCCGTGACGCATAGAACCCATCGGCAGGGTTACCGATTGCCAGTGACTTGGCTATCGTATCAGGTTTAACAGGTTTTATAAGATCTGTGCCCTGTTGAATAGCCTGCGTTATGGGAGAACATCCAGCAGCCTGCGCAGCGAAAACCTTTGTGTCAAGATCCTGTATCAATCCTGTTTCCTTAAACTCTGTGAAGCTTTTCCATATTTTGGTCAACAGGGAACCACTCGCACAGGGGACAACCACGTTGTCCGGAGCCTTCCAGCCCAGTTGCTCGACAACCTCAAAGCCGAGAGTTTTGGATCCCTCGGCATAAAACGGCCGTATGTTGATATTAACAAAGGCCCACTTATATTTGTTCGCAACTTCACTGCAGAGTCTGTTGACTTCGTCATAATTGCCGTCAACAGCAATAAGGTTCGGCTCATATACCAGAGACGCGATTATCTTGCTCGCCTCAAGCGAAGCAGGGATAAAAATAAACCTTTTAAATCCTGATATAGCCCCGTTCGCAGATACTGAATGAGCAAGATTTCCTGTTGAAGCACACGCAACCGTGTCAAAACCAAACTCCTTTGCCTTTGTCAACGCAATAGAGACAACACGATCCTTGAAGGAAAGCGACGGGTACACCACACTATCGTCCTTTATATAGAGCTCCCGCATACCAAGCAGTCGTCCGAGGTTAGCTGTCTTTATGAGAGGGGTATATCCGGTATTCAAACCGACAGTGGGCTCACCATCAATAGGCAGGAATTCACGGTATCTCCAGAGATTTCTGGCCCTGCCTTCGATCTCCTCCCTCGTTATTGCCGCGGATATTGTTTCGTAATCATACGCAACTTCAAGGGGGCCAAAACAGAACTCACATACATAGATCGGTTCAACAGGATATTCCCGTGCGCATTCTCTACACTTAAGTCCCTTAATAAAGCCCATCGCATCCCCCCCTTTCGTGAATTTCTGTTATTTTACTTGAAAAAACAGATATTTTAAAGTCTTGCGGTTACCGGTATACAGAGAGCAAATCCGAACATCTAAGGCGCTTCACGCGAAACGCATGGTTTCATCAGCTTAAAAGGATACTGTCGCGTACAATGGAACCTGATGTGCAGGGGAGCAGAATTATTTCTTTACAGCGGCTCCCAATATTGAGATGGCATATCCTCGGCAAGTTTCAATGCCCCTTCAGCACCCGCAAACATCGGATCTTTTACCAGTGCCACGTCACACGGGCCGTATTCCTTCAGGGAATCCTGCAGGTACTCTCGAATACCTCTTATCAGGCTGCCTCCCCCTGCGATGATAATATTGTTCTTTATTTTTTCCTGGAATTCAGGGTCAAATCGCACGATCATTTCAATGGTGGTTTCCACTATTGCAGGGAGAATACTTTCGCACGCACGCTTTATCTCCTGCTTAATATTATGAGTAACCGGTTTTCCATCTACCGGTATTTCCACTTCGATTTCTTCTGATAACTCTCCAACAAAGCTATGCTTTTCCTTAAACTGACGAACCATGTTTTTATTGAACTTCGCATTCGGATATTTCTCACTTAAATAACTGAATAACTGTTCGTCGATATAGTCACCGGCAGATAATATTGTTTTCTGATCTTCTTCTGTCGGTATGGTACCATGCATAATGCAGAAATCAGTTGTCCCGGCACCCGTGTCTATGACCAGGGCATTAGTAAGGAGGTTCAGACCATAGGCAACGGCAAAAGGCTCTGAAACAACCATGAGAGAGTTCACCGATTCAGCCACAGCGTTTCTTATGGCAATCTTGTTGACTTTCAATGTATCTGCAGGAACGCCGATGACCGCATGTATTTTCTGATCAGACGCAGGTTTTGCCAGCTTCAGTAAATACTTGATAATTTCCTTGACTGCGTCTTCGCTTCTTTCGATGCCCTCTTTTATGACACCATGCTGAAGCGGCCTGCATACATCCAGCGAGAGCCTGTGTTCCAGGGCCTCAGAACCAAAGAGCACTTTTTTACCAACAACCTGCTGCGAAATAAAATCTTTCGGCCATCCGACAAAACTCTCTATCCATTCCTTCCTATCATTGCTTGCAACGATCGCACTTCTCGATGTCCCCAAATCGATTCCTACATACAGGTTGTTATCGTCTTTCTTGCTCTCTTTTTGCTTCATAAATTACCTCTCCTTTATTCAAATAATCCAGAATACCAGCTTCAAGATAGCGTGCTATGTTCTCTCTGTGAAGTTCCGTATTCAGTTGTGTTTCTTCGTCTTTGTTGCTGAGGCATGAGACTTCGGTGAGTACTGCCGGGACATCCACCCCGAGCAGAACCACAAAAGGCGCCCGCTTCACCCCATAATCATACACGTCGCTCGTCATCTTTCTCCTGTTTACAAAGAGACTCTTCTGTATTGAAGAAGCCAGCTCCTTGGATTCCTGAAGCTTGAGCGTGTTTCCCATTTTTCCAATTATTTCTTTGAAGTCACTCAGTCTGAATCGTGAACCAGCATTTTCTTTTTCAGCCAGATGAAGAGATTTCCTGTCAGCCGGCGGACCAAAGTAATATGTTTCAATAATATTAATCGGCTTTGAAGGAAGAAAGTTGAGATGGATTGAAACAAAAATATCAGCCTTACTTAGCTTCGCCAACTCAACCCGTTCCTGAAGGGAAACTGTTTTATCATATTCTCGTGTCATGAGAACGCTATAGTTACCGTATTTATGAAGCCTCCGTTTCAGCCGTTTTGCTATGTCGAGGACAATGTCCTTTTCCTTCGTTTTCATCATGCCGATCGCACCGGAATCAGAGCCGCCATGTCCTGCATCTATCATGATCGTTTTTACATCCAATCCAAAAACACGGCTTAACGGCATATCCGGAATATCCATAAATCCCTGAACGTCTCTATAGCTTGCAGCGAAATCCAGTGCACCTGTCGTGCCAACGACTGCGGTCGATCCCGGTTGACGGACCTCGATATACTCGGTTCGCGTCTCCTCAGACGACGATAAAGGAGACCAGTAATTTCCGTTTGCAAGAATTACAAGCATCGCTATCAGGACGATCAGGAATGTCTTCGGAACAACAGCGGCTTTTTTTCCTGATTTTCGATAATATTTCCCCTGCCCGATAATCCGCAGATTATCCTCATAAATCTCCCTCAGGAGATCAGATTTCATCCTGGTTTTTCTTCTTTTAAAGAGTGTTGTTAGCATAACTATAGACTCAATTGTACAATATATTCCTTAAAAAGTGAAATATGAAATAAACTTCATTTAATACTTCATTAAAAATATTATAACTATTAATAAATAAGAGAAAATTTACATAATGCTTTCAAAGAACACTTCATAATCACGCGTTATTACCCTGCACGCTTTCCTCTCACGGCATGCAGACGGTGCGATGCTCATTTTTCTTTCTTTGCTTCATTCCACAGCTCATCCATCTCTGAAAGTGTCATGTCCGACAGGTGTTTTCCCTTATGGGCAGCTGCCATTTCCATATACCGAAACCGTCCAAGGAATTTTGCAATAGTTTTTCTCAATGCTTCTTCGGGATTCACGCGAATAAATCTCGATACATTAACGAGGACAAACAAAATATCGCCCAGTTCATTCTCAATTTCATCTTTCTGATGATGCTTCATGGCGTTTCTGAATTCTCCGAGCTCTTCATCAAGCTTGACCATAACATCATCCAGTGTTTTCCAGTCAAATCCTACTCTCGAAACACGGTCCTGGATCCGATGGGCCCGTAATAACGAGGGCAGCGTCCTCGGGATACCATCCGTAACAGATTGTTTCTGTTTTCCCTCGGCTTTCTTTTGGGATTCCCATTGGTCAAGAACGTCTTTAGACGTTTTACAGTCAGCATTTCCAAATACATGCGGATGCCGCGCCACCATCTTGCGGGCGATAGCATCGATCACATCAGACATATCAAAATCATTTCGTTCCTGGGCCAGCTGCGCCTGAAAAATCACCTGGAACAGCAGATCGCCGAGCTCTTCTTTCAACGCGTCCGGCTCTGCTTCATCGATGGCTTCCAGTACCTCATACGCCTCCTCAAGGATAAATGGCTTGAGAGAATCTGTTGTCTGTTCTTTATCCCATGGACACCCTTTTTCACTTCTGAGGGCTGCCATGATGGAAAGAAGTTCATTGAAATCCATTTTTTTATGATAGAGATGGCTTTTTGTCTTGTCAAACAGATACTGCTCCATCGCCAAATATATGAGCAGTCTTCTTTTACAATAAGATCTGCACGACGATCCAAGACCATATCGGCTCGTTCTGATCACCGGGACGGGAATAGTTGAACTTTGACCGCCGTATGATATTTAATAGTGTTTATGCCAGAGTTGACCCCACTCATGAGGCAGTACTTCAGCATCAAGGACAACTATAAGGATGCCATTGTATTTTTCAGGCTCGGTGACTTCTATGAGATGTTCGGTGAAGATGCTGAACGGGCATCCAGGATTCTTCAGATCGCTCTTACCACTCGGGACAAATCCAAGGATAACCCCGTGCCGATGTGCGGCATACCCTATTTTGCATCAGAAACATACATTGCCAAACTGATCAAAGCGGGACTAAAGGTCGCGATATGCGAGCAGATAGGTGATCCCAAAGATACCAAGGGCATTGTTCAAAGAGATGTGGTCAGAGTTATTACTCCCGGGACACATACCCCTGAAAATCCAAAGGAAAATTCCTTCATTATCAGCATCTTTCCCAAGGGACCGCTGCATGGAATCGCAGCAGCGGACATATCAACCGGGGAATTCTTCGTTTACGAGACAGAAGAAGATATTCAGGACGAATTATGCAGATTTGAACCGAAAGAAATCCTTATGCCCGACAACCTGAAAAACGACATGCACTACAGTGAGGTCCTGTCCGGATATATAATCTCCGATCTCAACCAGTGGTTTTTTGAATATTCAGAAGCGTATAAAACCCTCCTTCGGCATTTCAAAGTTTCATCGCTTGAAGGATATGGCTGTGAAGCACTGTCAGCCGCTATCTCCGCGGCAGGAGCACTCATAACCTATCTTGAAGAAACACAGAAAGGTGATCCCGGATTCAAAAAAATTTTAGTACTCGAACAGCGTTCATATCTTTTTCTGGATGCCTCAACACAGCGAAACCTTGAATTAACCCTCACCATCCGGGACGGATCTCGTGAAGAAACCCTCCTCTGGGTGCTGGATGAGACACTGACACCGATGGGTGGGCGTTTCCTGAGATCCGCACTTCTCCGCCCGCTGACTGATATATCCGCAATTAAGCACAGAAACGAGTCTGTAGAATATCTCATTGAAGACTATGAACTTCTCGAAGAACTCCGAAATGGACTGCGAAAAGTACAGGATATCGAGCGCCTGTCGCTAAGAATTTCCGGTGGTTCTGCCAATGCCCGTGATCTTATTGCACTAAGGAATTCATTGATGACTATCCCGCGGATAAAGAAATCTCTGGGAGCGTCCAGACAGTATTATCTGAAATCATTGGGCAGTACGCTGTCAGAATTTTCATCACTGAAAGATCTCATTTCAAAAAGTATTGTTGACAATCCTCCGGTGAACATCAGGGACGGCGGGATTATAAAAAAGCATTTTAACAGTGCTGTTGATGAACTCAGAAATATATCGTCACAGAGCAGGGACTTTATCTCACAAATGGAATTACGAGAGAAAAAGAGATCAGGCATTTCATCTCTCAAAATTGGCTATAACAAAATCTTTGGATATTATATCGATGTTACAAAGCCCAACCTTGATTTGGTGCCGGAAGATTATATCAGGAAACAGACCCTTGTCGGCAGCGAACGCTTCATAACCGAAGAACTCAAGAAGTATGAACAGAAAGTTCTTGGTTCTGAAGAAAGGCTGCAACAGTTGGAATATCAGATATTTCATGAGATACTGGACTCTATCAGGAAAGGGGCTGATGAATTACTCCGGACCGCCGACGCGCTCTCGCTCATCGATTTTCTTGCTGCACTTGCCGTCGTGGCCAAACGGTATAAATATGTCAAACCGGTTATGTCTGAAGATACGGGAATAGACATAGCTGACGGAAGACATCCGGTACTTGAACGTGTCCTGACAGATGAAAAGTTTATCCCCAATGATACAAACCTGGATACCGAGGATAACAGCCTGCTGGTGTTAACAGGCCCCAACATGGCCGGGAAATCAACATACATGAGGCAGGTGGCTCTGATTGTACTCATGGCACAAATCGGAAGTTTTGTGCCGGCATCCCGTGCACGTATCGGTATTACCGACAGGATATTTACGCGAATCGGCGCCGCAGACTTTCTCTCGAAGGGACAAAGTACGTTTATGGTTGAAATGATCGAGGCGGCAAATATCGTGAACAACGCAACCCGGAAGAGCCTCATTATTCTGGATGAAGTTGGACGGGGGACCAGTACCTTCGACGGCATAAGCATAGCATGGGCCATGGCAGAACATATTTTAACGCAGATAAAAGCACGCACGCTGTTTGCCACACACTATAACGAACTTACCGAGCTTGCCCTCACCTTTGAGGGGGTCAAGAATTACAATGTATCCGTAAAGGAATGGGGGGATGAAATAATTTTTCTCAGAAAGATTGAAGAAGGCCCTGCCGACAAGAGTTACGGCATTCAGGTCGCCCGACTGGCCGGTATTCCGGAAAAAATAATACGCCGCGCAAAAGAGGTTCTGAATAATCTTGAGCACGAAGAACTCAATGAAATGGGTAAGCCAAAATTTGCCAGCAAAAAAGCAAAAAAACAATCTGAACAGCTGGATATATTCACGTCCTTGAGCGAATCCGTTATTCAGGAAATCATGAGCCTTGATATCGATCAGATGAGTCACGAAGACCTTTTTTCAAAACTTCATGCCCTGAAAAGAAAACTGGAGCTGTGATATGTTTCGAGCGAGATCTGTTTAAAACCCGCTCCCTTGACTTTCATGAAAGCCCTATGATAATACTTCAAATTATCTAACATCTTCGAAAGGAGGAATTGATGATTCCCGACGATCTTAAATACCATCAGGAACATACATGGGTACGGATTTCTGGGGAAAAAGCGACTATCGGCATAACCGACCATGCCCAGGATTCCCTGGGAGATATTGTATACATCGATCTGCCAGAAGTCGATTCATCTGTCGAGGCTAATAGTGAATGCTCGGAAATTGAATCTACAAAGGCTACATCGTCTGTAATCGCTCCTGTCAGCGGAACGGTCATAGAAGTAAATGAAGAGCTTTCAGAGTCTCCGGAAATCATTAATGAAGATCCGTACGGCAAGGGATGGATAGCAGTGTTTCAGATGGCAAACAGTTCTGAAGCCGATGACCTCATGGATGCATCTGACTATGAAAAGTATGTACTCGAGGAATCTCGGTGAATATCGCTATCATTGGTGCCGGACCGGCCGGGTATGTGGCTGCCTTAAGAATAGCACGCCTGGGAGGTAATGTTACCGTAATTGAAGATTACGAAGTCGGCGGCACCTGTCTTAACTGGGGGTGCATACCTACTAAAACGATGATCGCTTCTTCAGATCTCTATGCAAAAGTTATGGACCTTGAAACGTTTGGACTCGATCTGCACGGCACTGTTGTCCCGAATCTGGCAAAGATAGTAGATCGAAAGAACAGGGTTGTCAACACTTTTATAAAGAGTATCAGAGGACTGCTTCAGAACTGGGGAATCGCTTACCGGCAGGGTCGCGGTATGTTGATGGGCCGGCATGAAATAGCCATAGCTGGAAAAGACGGTACACGTGATACCATTCACGCCGATAAAATCATAATTGCCACGGGATCCAGTTCAGCAGAGATTCCTGCATTCCCATCGGATGGTGAGAATATCATAACATCGACCGACGCTCTGTCATTGAGAGAAATTCCAAAGAGCCTGATGATCATCGGAGCTGGGGTTATTGGATCAGAATTCGCCTGTCTGTACCGGGGACTGGGGACGAACGTTACTGTTGTTGAGCAGCGTCCCCGGGCTGTGTCTACAGAGGACTATGAGATATCATCTCTGTTCGAAAAAGAGCTCAAAAACAAGAAAATCAAACTTCTCGTGGATACAACCGTTGAAAGAATTGAGCGGTCAGATGATGGCATGCATGTATTTCTTTCCGAAGGAAGAGAACGTCTTGCTGAAAAGGTATTGATTACCGTCGGAAGGACGTTTAACTCTGCTCATATAGGACTCGAAACTGTCGGGATAGAGACAGGCGCTCAGGGAGAAATACTGGTGAATGAAAAAATGGAGACGAATATTCCCGGCATATACGCGATCGGCGATGTGACCGGAGGGCAGCTCCTTGCGCACATCGCATCACGAGAAGGCATTGTCGCTGCGAACAATTGTATGGGAATCGAGACTGCCATGGACTACCGCGTCATTCCCGCTGTACTGTTTACCTCCCCGGAAATTGCTTCTGTCGGGTTACGGGAATTTGAAGCAATTGACAAAGATATCGCTTACAGAAAAGGATATTTCCAGTTCAGATCTTCAGGAAAAGCACATGCCATGGGAGAAATTGCCGGATTGATAAAAATTATCTCCGAGAAATCTTCAGACAGGATTCTGGGAGTGCATATTATCGGTCCGCACGCGTCCGATCTTATCCATGAGACAGCCCTTGCAATGCATACTGGTCTGACCACGAAAGATGTTGCCGATACCATCCATGCGCACCCGACCCTATCAGAGGGTATAATGGAAGCAGCTGATGATGCGCATGGCGTTGCTATTCATTCAGTCAGAAAGGAAAAGAAAGAAAACATATCCAAATGACCGAAAAAGAACAGTGGTGTACAGAATCAAAGAAAACCAACAGGGCGTTATTCTTGGAGCTTGACGTCTTTCTTCGCGCACTTGACCGATTTTTCAATACAGAGAATCTTCCCGTCGCAGACGAGGATCTGTCGAACAGAAATTTTCATGAAGAATTGCTCACCGTTAGCGATGCGATCCTCCGCGTCCTCGGTATTCTCGAAGTCATCATTCCCGAAAGCAAAAAAAATGCGTACTGGTTTCAGAAGTTCGCCGAGACAAAGTATTTGTCATCTCACAAAAGGGATATATTCCGTCAGACACTCTACAGTCAGGAGACGCCGGAAAAAAGTCTCTATCTGCTCTACGACGCCTTCAATAATTTTAAAGGGGTTATTACTGATCTTATCCGCACACGAAATATTTCTTATCGGGGGTTTACCAATATAGGACACCTCATCAACAAGGAAATCAGAGAAAATGTCTATTTCAATCCCTTTAAAAGGAATATCAACACTGATTTTGACATTATTACCAGTCATGAAATAGCTCAGATCGTTAAACAGCTTGAGGATAAAGCACTGAAGAAGCATCTTTCAACCGTCTATATTTATCTGTTCAGGCTTGTCCGCTTTATCGGATTTATAGATATTTCAACCCAGCGGATGGTATCGCTTAATTCCTCTCTCATCATTCTCATCCTGTTGAGAGCGGAAATCAGGGTCTTTCTTGCCTATCTTGATACCTCCACAAAGAAGATCCATGACCCGGAACTGGCCATGCTGCTTCAGTCTATCTCCTATCAATTTTCCATGGAGAGTAAAAGGGTTTTTATGCAGGAACTGAAAAACGTTCACCGTAAAAAAGCCCTCAAGACGTATCGCGGAAAGCTGGAAAACAGCACGGGCATTCTCCGGAATCTGACTGAGCAGACCATAGTCCAGTTGTCCCAGCATTTTTATCCTGATATCAAGGGAGAAGATATCTTTGAGAGTTTCGTCACAAAACTCGAGCAGTCCCTGCGCCTCAGAGAGGATATTTTTGTCCTGCACACATTTATCACTATTTTCGACCGCCATGTCGGAAACCCCGATAAGCGCGGGAAAATTTTTGTATCTTTGAAAAATTATATGTTATATTTTGAGAGCTTTACATTCAGGTTTTTACGTCATGATGACTATGAGGAGTTTGCAGTTTTCTTCAATGACATTCACTCAGTAAGTGAGGAAACCGTTCACGGGTTCGATTTTCATACGGTATATGACAAGATTAAACATTTTAAGATCTATCTGGAAGCCGCTCTGAGAAATATTTCAAACAGAGCCGAACTGGTCGACATATCCATTGACACAAAAAGGGTGGATGCAGTCGTACATCAATACCTGTCGTGATAAAGAGTGAATATTCATGTTACAGTGAAGCGAGGGGGTAATCATGGGAAATATTGTCGACATTATTGCACGAGAAATTATTGACTCCAGAGGCAATCCGACTGTTCAGGTAACTGCGTATCTGGACAGCGGTGCGATCGGCGTGGCCTCTGTTCCGTCAGGGGCATCAACAGGAAAACGCGAGGCACTCGAACTGCGGGACGGAGGCAAACGGTTCCACGGCAAAGGTGTGCAGAAAGCGATACGAAATATCTTTCAGAAAATAGCCCCAAAGCTCCGGGGCATGAATTCAGATGATCAGAGTTTCATAGATGCTATTCTCGTCGAACTCGACGGAACCGATAACAAGAGGACATTAGGTGCAAACGCGATCCTCGGTGTTTCTCTGGCAATCTGCAAGGCGACAGCACGTGAGGCAGGACTTCCGTTATACCGGTTCATCGGCGGGACTAACGCAAAGGTGCTGCCTGTTCCGATGATGAATATTCTCAATGGCGGTGCCCATGCTGACAATAACCTCGATATCCAGGAATTTATGATCATGCCGCTCGGCATGCTCGACTTTTCATCCGCATTGAGGGCCGGCGTGGAAATCTTTCACACTCTGAAGAAACTGCTTGGAAAAAAAGGGCTGAACACCTCGGTTGGTGATGAAGGAGGGTTTGCGCCGAATCTGACGAGCAACGAAGACGCGCTCTCATTGATTCTCAAGGCGATCAGGGATTCAGGATATCGGCCCGGCAGGGATGTATCTCTTGCACTCGACGTCGCGGCATCTGAATTTTATGACAGGGGTGGCTATCGTTTCGAGGGTAAGAAAGTATCTCATACCCACCTCATCAAATATTATGAAAAACTCATAACTAAATATCCCATTCTTTCCATTGAAGACGGATTGTCAGAAGGAGACTGGAAGGGCTGGGAAGCCATGACTGCTGCCCTGGGAGACAGGGTACAGCTGGTAGGCGATGACATTTTTGTTACCAACACGAACCTTCTTCGAAAAGGCATTGAGAGGAACATTGCAAATTCGATCCTTATCAAATTGAACCAGATTGGCACGCTCACCGAAACCCTTGACGCAATCGAGATGGCAAAGAACGCGTCGTATACCACCATTATATCCCACCGCTCAGGAGAGACCGAGGATACGACTATAGCGGATCTGGCTGTTGCCTGTAACACCGGTTTTATCAAGACAGGATCTGTTGCGCGAAGCGAACGTGTGGCAAAATACAACCGGCTTCTTGTTATTGAGGAGGAACTTGTCGGTTCAGCACTGTACAAAGGGGCAAAAGCATTTTATAATATATCCTGATGAGCACTCACAACCTTTTGAGAAAACAGGTCATAGCAGAAATCAAAAAAAAGAGGTTGGTTTTCCTTACGGTTGTGGTCCTCAGTTTTCTTTATCTTTCGATCAGTCTGGTTTTCGGTGACATGGGCCTGCTCAGATATGCCGAGCTCAATAAAATCAAGATGAAGCTCGAAAACCAGATAACAGAAATAAGCAGCCAGAATGCACAGCTCAAGTCCCAGATTAAGCTCCTCGAAGAGGATCCCTTCTACAAAGAAAAACTTGCACGGGAAGAGTTCGGACTTGCAAAGCCGGATGAGTTCATTTTCCACTATGACAAGTAGTTCTATGTCCGGAAGGTACACCGGTCAATAGTCCCGGATCCGTTCGTAACGTATCATGAAGGCTTTAATTCAAAGAGTTTCTGAAGCAG
>JBFGJU010000037.1:0-12481 GCA_041577035.1 Thermodesulfovibrionales bacterium
CAGGTGGCAGGTATGGACGGATAGGGCGCTCTTCGACAGCTCCGGCATGCTCACTGAAATACAGTCCATCGGGCGGGATATCACTGAACAAAAGATCGCAGAAGAGGCACAGGAGAATTCGCGCAGGTTTCTCCAGACAATCATGGATGGCGTGAGCGAACCAATCATAGTGGTAGGAGATAATTACCGGATCAGGATGATGAATAAAGCAGCTCTGGCATTTTCAGGGTCAGCTGACAAGGCTGAATTCTGTTATGAGGTCTCTCACGGACGGAAAGACGTTTGTGATCATACGCACATCTGCTGTCCGCTTGATATGGTGCGAAAATCCGGGAAACAGGAGATTATTACCCACTATCACAGGCGTTCAGACGGTGCCAAACGTTTGATTGAGATCATTGCTTCACCATTCTGGGGGCCGGACGGCACGTTTCAGGGGATCATTCAATTACAGCGTGATATAACTGATCACAAGAAAATGGAGAACGAATTGATTAAAATCCAAAAACTTGAATCACTGGGCGTTCTCGCAGGCGGACTGGCCCATGACTTCAATAATCTGTTGACAGCTATTCTGGGGAATATCAATTTGGCACGAATAATGGCCGGTCCTGACAGGAAGACAGCTGACGTGTTAGCCGACGCTGAAACAGCCGCGATCAGGGCAAAAGATCTGACCTATCAGCTATTGACCTTTTCCAAGGGTGGTAAGCCGGTATTGAACATTACGGGACTGGGTAACGTGATCAAAGAGACCGCTCAACTGACCTTGAGCGGATCAAATATTGATTCTGAATTTATTGTGCCGGATGACCTCTGGCCTGTTGAGGCTGATACCGGACAGATGAGCCAGGTTATTCATAATATCGTACTGAATGCCCGGGAAGCAATGCCTGAAGGCGGACTCGTAACCATCAGTGCAGAAAACAGAATAGTTGGCAAGAACAATGCGCTCTCGCTGAACCAGGGACGATACATCATGATATCATTTGAGGACAGGGGCAGGGGCATACCAGACGAGCTACTGCCGAACATATTTGATCCTTATTTCACTACCAAAGAAATGGGTCCGCAAAAAGGTATGGGACTCGGGCTTTCTATCTGTTATTCGATTGTCAAAAATCACTACGGCCTGATCTCCGTTTCGTCCCGTAAGGGGGGGGGAACAACTGTTTATATATGGCTGCCAGCCTCACCGATCCAGGATCGCGGAGAGAAAGAGATACCCGGACCAAAGAAGGAAGCCCGCGACGCAATACCAGTAGAGGGAGTTGTGTTCAGGGAAGAACCTGCAAACTATAATGGCAGAAGGATTCTTGTTATGGATGATGAAAAGGTATTGCGTGATGTGTTAATGCAGATGCTGCATAAACTTGATTTTCAGGTCGATGCGGCGGGCACTGGTGAAGAGGCATTGGCATTATACAAAAGTGCAATGCAGTCATCGGCCACATATGATGCGGTTATACTCGACCTGACCGTGAAGGGAGGTATGGGCGGGGCAGAAACGTGCATGCAGTTGCGAGCCCTTGACCCGGATGTAAAGGCTATTATTTCGAGCGGATATTCCAAAGATCCTGTAATTGAACAGTTCAGGACACATGGCTTTTCAGGTATCCTGTTAAAGCCATACAATATGAATGACCTGGCTCGAATGCTCGAGGCAGTGCTATCTGAGCACAAAGGATAGTTTTTTCGACTCGTTTCAAAAGAATCATTTTTTTACTTCTGTATGGAGGACACATCTGTTTTCAATCGCGGATACCTGTCCAGGCATGGACGAGGCGTTCCTGTTTCTTTCCATTGAGACATGAAGCGTACGGCCCGCTTGCGGTACAATAGGGCATGCAGTCATACGATGAACGGATTGCGGAGACAGCCAGACTCATCAGCGAGGCCACACGCATCACGGCTTTTACCGGCGCGGGCATTTCTACTGAATCGGGAATCAAGGATTTCAGGAGCCCGGGAGGGATCTGGGAAAGATACCGTATGGTTACTTTTCAGGAGTTTGTCTCTGATCATAATGCGCGGGTTGAATACTGGAACATGCGCAAGGAACTGTTTCATGAGTTAAACAGCGCGCGGCCGAACAGGGCGCATAAGGCCCTTGCGGCTCTGGAACAGATGGGCAGGTTGCAGTGTCTTATCACGCAGAATATCGATGGCCTTCATTACGATGCCGGAAATGCCGACATTATTGAACTTCATGGAACAAACAAACGAGCGACCTGTCTGAGCTGTGGAAAGTCATGGCCGATTGCTGATATACAGGCACGACTTGAAGCCGGGGAACGTGCCCCAACGTGTGATGCCTGCAATGGTCTCATCAAGCCGGCGACCGTGTCATTCGGACAGGCAATGCCTGAAAGAGAACTCATGAAGGCGGCTGAATGCGCTTCCGCATGTGAGCTTTTTCTGATGATCGGGTCGTCTCTCAAGGTTGAACCGGCCGCATCAATCCCGAAAATGGCGTATCAGGCCGGTGCAAAACTGATATTCGTAAATCGAACTGAAACGCCTCTGGATACCGTTGCCTCGATTATCTTCAGGGAAGACGCAGGAGATGTTTTATCTCGAGTGCTTGAAAGGCTTCACGGTTAGCATGCAATTAATTCCTCCTGATATAGAACAGTATGTTTCTGAACAGACTGATCCTGTCTCCCCGCTTCTGAATCGACTGGAGAAAGAGACAAGAGAAAAGACGCCGCATCCCCAGATGCTGTCCGGACCGGTTGAGGGAAGGTTTTTGCAGATGCTGATAAGATTATCCGGCGCCCGGAATGTGCTCGAAATAGGAGCCTTTACCGGTTACTCTGCGCTCATGATGGCTGAAGGGCTTCCCGAGGACGGCTCGATAGTAACGCTCGAAATCGATGATGCGTATGCCGATATTGCCGAGCGCTACTTCACGATAAGCCCGCACAGGAATAAGCTTCGATTGATACGCGGGCCTGCCAGAAACAGTATCAGTACACTGCCGCAACAATTCTTTGATTTTATCTTTATTGATGCAGACAAGTGCTCCTATGGTGATTATTACGAGGAGGGCATCCGTTTGATCAGAAGGGGAGGCCTGATAACTGTCGACAATACGCTGTGGAATGGCAAGGCACTGCAGCCGGATGATGACGACAGCCGGGCAATTGCACGGTTTAATAATCTGGTAAAAGAGGATTCACGCGTGGAAAAGGTCATGCTCACGATCAGGGACGGGATATATCTTATAAGGAAAAAATAGGGGATTCCAGCAGGGAGAGAACGTCTTCTTCACTAAGGTCATACCAGTTGCTATAGGCATCTGCCACAGCAAAGGACAATCCGCGCCGAATGTTAAGACAGAGCAATTCATCTATCTCAGAAGAAATGCTTAACGCAGTCCTCTCTGATGCTGTCGGCACCGCCGCAATAATCCTGTCAGGTTCTGTTTTCCTGACAAATCGAATGGCAGCGAGCATTGTGTACCCCGAGGCAAGCCCGTCGTCAACAAGTATGACGTGTTTATTCCGTAATGACGGATATGCTCTGTTTTTTCTAAACACCCGGTTTCTGGTCTCAATGCTTTCAAGAGCCTCTGACGTCTGCCGGGCAATAACATCCTCGGAGAGCCCAAGGTGATGCACGAGTGATTTATTAAGAACAACAGTGCCGTCAGGACCTACTGCACCGAAACCAGCCTCCGGATTACCGGGTATCTGAATTTTTCTTACGATCAGTAAGTCTATCGGACGTGAATGCATTGCTGCAATTTCCGCGGCTACCGGAACCCCGCCGGATGGAATAGCCAGTATGAATGCGCTGCCGCCGCACCTGTGTTTGAGCCTCTCTGCCAGCAGGCGCCCGGCTTCATGTCTGTCCCTGAAAACATGGATCCTGTCCCGTAACAATCTGTCTTCAGTTATCTTCATGAGTATAGAATTGAGATCATAGAGAGCATCCTGCATGTGATATGTGGTTCAGCACCAGCAGATGTTTTTTCCGGACAGCCCTTTCCGTAATCTCATGATACTGTTTTCAATAACGTCTCTGTGCAGCCATCTATCGAATTTCATCTGTTTGTAGATATTCCGGGTCTTTGAAACATAGTTCATCCTGTCGATGAGAACACGATCAACATAAGAATAAATCGATTCTGACAGAGCCTCAGGATTCATGGGTAGTACCGGTCCGATGAAGACGTACGTAGCAATCCCGTTTTCATGCAGCGATTTTAAGGCCTCTACCCTTTTTCTGACGGACGGTGCGTACGGCTCGAAAGCCTTACGAATGGTATCATCATCAGTTGTTACTGTTATTCCGACGGTGATGTCCCTGAATCGTTTGAATAGATCCATGTCCCTGAGTACCAGAGAAGATTTTGTCAGAATATCAACCGGATACTGGTAATCGAGGAGCGTTTCCAGGCAACCACGTGTCAGGTGATATTGTTTTTCAGCCGGCTGATAGGGATCTGTCACTGAACTTATCATCACAGAGCCTCGTGCCGCACGTTTCAGCTGCCGCCTGAGGACATCAGGGGCATTAACCTTTACGTCAAGAAAGGTCCCCCATGCCTCAGTGTGTCCGGTAAATCGCTTCATAAACGTAGCGTAACAGTATGCACAACCATGAGAACATCCGACATAGGGATTAACGCAATAATCAATTCCGGAAATTTTCGATCTCGTCAGAATGGACTTTGATCTGATTTTCCTGATAGCCAGCCCCATATGATAGTTTACCATTATGGAACAGGCATACGGCCGGATAACGTAAGAAACGATATTAATTTCTGTGATACCCTCAGTGCTATCATAAGACAGCGCGTTCGATAGTGCTTGACATATATCATGACCCGAAAAGAGATGTTATAATACCATCGTTTTTCAGGGAGTTCTCATTGGAATCAATTGAGTAATACAGGCTGATATGAATGCGTTCATAGATGTAAGTGCGGGAATAAGTCCTCTTGGTCCCTCAAAAAAAGTCAGGGCGAGAATACGGAAGGCGATAAAAGGCCTCGGGTGCTATCCTGACTCTGAAGCCCGGGCATTGAATAAACTGTTTCTGTCGAAATACGGTATCCGTGCCGAGAACATCTGCTTGGCGCATTCCCTGCATGAACTCGTTTATCATATTGCAGCTATTGTAAAACCTAAGAAAGTACTCGTACTCGGTCCGGCACTGAGAATATATGAAGAAGCATCATCTGCTGCCGGAGCAGATACCTTTTATTTCAGTCCTGACGAGCATACCGGATGTATAACTGATACTGATCAGCTTAAGAAGAAAATACAGAATTGTGATGTGCTGTTTGCGGCCAATCCAAACAGGATTAACGGCAGGTTGATCCATACGGAGGTTTTCGATCTCATGCGCGCAGAAGCCGGCAGGAGAAAAGTACCCCTTGTTATCGATGAATCCCTCATCGAGTTCACCGGGGCAGAAAGTTATTATTCGTGTGCCAATGATATGAAAAATGTAATTGTGTTGCAGACGACGGCCCTTTTTTATGGATTACCGGGCCTTGAACTTGCTTATGCAGTTGCATCTCCTGAAATGGTTATAGCCTTAAAAAACAGACAGTGCTCAACGATAAATCATCTTGCGCTTGAGGCGGCACGGGCAGCATTCAAAGATAATGCGTATAGAAAGAATCTAAAGCAGTACATTGACACCGAAAAAGCATATATCAGGAAGAAGTTAAAAAAAACTGATGGTGTTACGCTCCTGGACTCTGACAGCAATGTCTTTCTTCTTAAGCTATCTGATAACAGAGAAATACTGTTGCGTTCCCTTAAGAGGGCAGGACTTCACATTCAGGATTGCGAACATATTGAAGGGTTGCGTGAGCACTATTTCAGGCTTTCAGTGTTAAAGCATGATCTCAATAGCAAATTACTGAGAATCATAACTGAAGGACTGTAATACATGATAGCCCATTGATGCGAGGAACTCATCCCCTTTCGATTTAAGCATTTCCATAAACATCTGGACCACATAGGGATCGAACTGGGTTCCGGAATGTGTTTTCAGCTCATCGCATACTTTCTCCATGGTGAGCGCGTTTCTGTACGGCCTGTCCGTAATCATCGCATCGAAGGTGTCAACAACTGACAGAATCCTTGATTTCAGGGAAATTTCTGAACCTTTGAGGTTGTTGGGATATCCCCTCCCGTCGTATCGTTCATGGTGCTGAATAATGATCATTCGGATGTCATCCAGGGTTTCGATCGGCTTCAGAATCTCATTTCCTATGGCTGGGTGAGCTTGGACCAGTGCATATTCATCTGCAGTCAGCTTGCCCCGCTTTTGGAGGATCAAAGCATCAATACCGAGCTTTCCGATGTCGTGAAGAATGGCAGCGTGTTCGAGTGTCTCCATCTCCCTGTAATCAAGTCCGATATACCTTGCCAGCTCCAGCGAAAGCAACGTAACCCGTTCGGAATGGCCTTTTGTAAATTTGTCATTAGCTTCAAGTGCATTAACAAGTGATTGTATCGCAGCAAAATAATTGGATTTAACGGTCTCGTAGAGCAGTGCATTTTCAATGGCGACCATTGCCTGGCTTGCAATGGTCGCAAGCAGCTCAAGTTCGTCTTCCGTGAACCGGGCTCCGCCATTATTATTTTCGAGCACCAGTGCCCCGATGATCTGCCCCTGCATTTTAAGCGGAACACCTATTCTGGCAATGATACCATTCTGGTCTGTTGCCTGATTTCCTGAAGCCTTGGAATGGTGAATCGACTTGCCGCGCTTCAGTATGTCTGAATAAGAGGAATTGAATTCCATCGAGACATCTGCCAGATGGTCAATGCCAAGTCCTCGCTGATATTGTAATGTGAGTGGCGTTCTTTTCTTGCCGTTGAGATGCATCGTAATGCGATCGGCATTGATCACATCAGCTGTAGAGCGGATGACAATTTTCATCAGCTCCGCTGTTTCTATTATAGATGTAAGAGTTGTTCCAACTTCATTTATTTTTTTGAGCCTTTCAACGGCTTTCTCGAGCTGCAGATTTTTTCCCTTTACCTCCTTGGACAGCGAAGAGATGGCTTTATTTGCGGTTTCGAGTTCTTTGAGTTTATATTCGAGCTGAGTGTTCAGCTCTTCTACTTTTGTCTTATGTTCCAGCTTGATCCGTATATTAGCCAGTTCCCGTTCCTTCGTTACATTTTTTTTATACAGCGCCCTAATCTCCTGGATCATATCATTGAAGGACGATCCAATTAATCCCAATTCATCATTACTCCGTACGGTCACGGTTGCATCCCAGTTTCCTGCCTCAATGTCCTTGATGGTCAGCAGGAGCCCTTTAAGCGGTTTCGTGATAAGTCGTGTAAAGAGAACGCTCAGGAGCGCTGATACCAGTATAACGAGAGTGATATTAGACGAAAGCAGTATATTTTTCAGGGACACGAGCGTGGCGGTGTTTCTTGATAAGTCCTGTTCGATCTGAATAATGCCATTCATCTTTTCTTTGTTGCCGTGACACCTGAAACAGGTTTTCTTGTTATCAACAGGTTTTGAAAAAACCAGGATTTCCTTCCCGTTCCTCTCAATGAGCTTACCTGAAGGGACCGCTCCAGATGAAAAATCTGCCTGTTTCGACCCTATTTCCGACGGTTCAGACGATTTCAATATTTCCCCCTGGAGAGAGAGAATCCGCACTATGATCAATTCCTCATTTTTTCCCAGATTCTCAATAATGGACTGCACATCACTCTTACGGCCAAGAAGCATTGCATGATCTATGGATTTATGGATGACTTCAGTAATAAGCTCGCCCTCTTTGGAAGCATGCTTCTGCATCTGACTGCGATGAACGTGAATCAGGATTCCCGTGGTGACACCCACTGAAATGAGAATGGTAATGGCAATAATAGCGATAATCTTTACTTTAATGACCATGGTCGTGCGTGTTATAGTTTTGTTAAGCAAATTGTATGCCTATACTATGTCTGCCTATTCTCCCAGAAAAAAAGGCAGATAAGTGAAGATATATGCGGCAATATCATCTATTTATACTCAAACTGTTCGAAATCACGCACTCGTGAGGCATCTGCAGCATGACACATTCTGACAGGGGTATTGCCATATATTTTGTAGTACAATGAATAGGTATGAATAAACCGGTCGTTGTGATTGTCGGCAGACCAAATGTTGGTAAATCTACTCTCTTCAACAGGATAACCCGTTCTCAGGCCGCTATCGTTGAAGCTATTCCCGGCGTGACGAGAGATAGAAACTACCGTGATGCAACATGGGAAGGGAAGACATTCATGGTTGTTGATACGGGGGGGTTTTATCTGGAACCGCCTGAAGATGTTTTTGTTCAGGCAAAGGAACAGGCTTTTTTCGCTATAGAAGAGGGAGATATCATTATTCATCTGCTTGATGGCAAAGATGGTCTGACCCCGGCGGATATGGAGCTCGCCCGGCTGCTGCGGGCATCGGGGAAGAGTGTCGTGTGGGCAGTAAACAAAATTGATGCTGAATCAAGGATCGAGCGGATGTATGACTTCTACCGGATCGGTACTGAGGAGTTGATACCCGTTTCCGCGGCAACCGGGTATGGATATGAAACATTCATGAATCGTATGTATGACCTGCTCCCGTACGCCGAGATTGAAACAGCGGATTACCCCAAAATAGCCGTTGTAGGAAGACCGAATGTCGGTAAGTCAACACTGGTGAATGCCCTCACCGGGAAACAGAAAATAGTGGTGAGTTCGGTCCCCGGTACCACCCGTGATGCCCTTGACAGTATGTGTACATACCACGGAAGAAAGTATGTTTTTATTGATACGGCGGGACTTCGGAAAAAAGGAAAAATTGGATACGCATTGGAACGGTTTTCAATGGTAAGAACCGTAAGGAGTATAGAGCGGTGTGATGTGGCTCTTCTGATTCTTGACGCGGGAGAGGGAATAGTTGAGCAGGATCAGAGAATAGCAGGCATGATAAAAGATTACGGAAAAGGGACGGTATTTCTTCTCAACAAATGGGACCTGGTGCAGGATCCCGAACGGGCATACGATCTGCTTTCAGAAGCCGTGAAAAGAAAGATGTGGTTTTCATCATATGCCCCTTTTTTGACGGTTTCGGGACTTGTTAAAAAAAGGATTTTTAAAGTATACCCCGTGATTGATGTAATCATGGCAGAGAGAGGGAAGCGGATCAGGACGGCGGAATTGAACAGATTTTTTCAGAAAATCCATTCAGAGATAACGCTCCCGCAGTATAAAAACAGGAAAGTGAAGTGGTATTACATGACACAGGTGAAAGAGGAGCCTCCTTCGTTTGTATTATTTGTTAATTATCCTGAAGCGGTCAAGACGTCTCACACGAGATTTATCGAAAAGAAATTACGAGAATCATTTGGTTTTCAGGGCACCCCGCTTAACATTTATGTCAGACCAAGAAAAAGAGAGAAAAAAAGATGAGATGTCTGATCGGTGACAGGATGGTTTATAATCTGGATGTGGCACATTCATAGTGAGGTGATTCATGCTGGATCTTATCGACAAGATAGTTGAGGTTGGAACCGGAGATACGCTGTATACCGGCAGACTGGTTGAGGTCAATGAAAGCGAGCTTTACCTTGAATCGGAGACTGGATGGATAGTAGTGCCGGTTGAAAACGTTGCTTTTGTTAGAGAGAAAGAAAGAGATTAGACAGAGTGCCCGGAATCTCCCCAAGGGATTGCAGCGATGGCACATGAAATCACGTCCCCGTCATAGTTTCCGGATCTCCCATGTCACCCAGTGCATATTGCAGGATAGCGAGCACAGAGATGGCGGCTGTCTCAGCACGCAGCATGCGCCTGCCAAGTGTGCATATCACTATCCCGTTATCTGAAGCCAGTGCTGCTTCCTGTTGCGAGAATCCTCCTTCCGGGCCGACGAACACGTTGATAGGAGTAGAGTTCCTCATCCCAACGGTAACGCCGGAAAGAGCTTTCCCGCCTCCTTCCCAGAACAGGATGCCGTTCTGTACCGGTTCAGCATGCGTGCCAGAAACGAGCCGCTCAAATTGTGCTGTGCCACATATTTCGGGAATGAAGGATCTCCCCACGATGCGTGAAGCCTCCTCGGCAATTTTTCTCCAGCGGGGGAGTTTCCGTGTTGCTCTGAGCTGACTCCGCTCTGTTATGACGGGAACAATACTCCTGACACCCAGTTCAGTTGCCTTCTGTACCACCAGGTCCATTTTTGCGCCCTTCAGAAGCCCCTGAAGCAGGGTTATCTGTAAAGGTGATTCCGCGGCAGAACCTTCTGAAACATGTTTTATAGCGAGTGTTACAGACTTCTGCGATGCACTGATGATTTCCGTGGTATAGGTATTTCCTTTAGCATCTGAAATGAATATGCTATCACCGCTCCTGCATCTGAGAACAGCTGAAATATAATGTGCTTTTTCTCCTGTGACAGTGATGCGGCCGGTAACAGAAGATGCTTCAGGCAGGAAAATTCGGGGCATTCCTTCTTACCAGGACTCGCAAATGAACACCATCAATTTTCAACGCTTGTAAAAAGGTCTTTTAATTTATCTCTGAAACTCTTAGAGACATCATCGCCGCCAAGAGCCGAGAACTCCTCGAGAAGTTCCTTCTGTCTCTGGGTGAGCTTTTTGGGAACAGCAACATTCACTTTCACGGCCTGATTGCCCCTGTGACGATTTCCCAGGAACGGGGCCCCTTTCCCTTTGAGAAAAAAAGTATGGCCGGCCGGCGTTCCCGGCGGTATTCGCAACTTTGCGTTCCCGTCGAGTGTCGGCACCTCGATATCCGCACCAAGCGCTGCTTGAGGAAAGGAAATCGGTACTTCACAGAATATTTCAGACCCATTTCTTTTAAAGAACGGGTGTTCTTCGACATTTAATATGACATACAGAGAGCCGGGAGGTCCTCCATACATTCCGGGCTCCCCTTCACCCGCGATCTTCAGAGTAGTTCCGATATCAACACCAGGAGGAATCTTTGTCGTGATGGTTTTTTCCTCCTGTAGCTTACTAGTGCCTTTACACTTTTTACAGGGGTGGGAAATTATGGTGCCCTGCCCATGACATTTACCGCAGGTCTTCGATACGCTGAAAAATCCCTGCTGAAACCGGACCTGTCCTGATCCCTTACAGGCAGAGCAGGCTTCCGGGGTTGTGCCGGGCTCCGAGCCGGAGCCTCCGCAGGGCTTGCAATTCTCCCATCGTTGAAAGGTAATGGTTTTCTCAGTTCCGAATACCGCTTCATCGAGCGTTACATCCAGGTCATATCTGAGGTCGTTTCCTTTTGTCGGTCTCTGACGGCGCTGCTGTCCGAACGTCCCGAACAGGTCACCGAAGATATCGCCGAAGATATCACCGAAGCCGGTACCGGTCGAGAAGGGCCCGAATCCGCCCATGCCCTCTGTAGTGCCGAACCGGTCATAATTTGTCTTCTTTTCAGCATCACTGAGACAGGAATATGCCTCATTTATTTCTTTGAATTTCTCCTCAGCTAACTTGTCATCCGGATTTCTGTCCGGATGATATTGTAAGGCGAGCTGACGATATGCACTCTTGATCTCACTTTCAGAGGCATTTTTTGGTACTCCTAATATTCCATAATAGTCTTTCATTACTGGTGCCTTCGTTCCAAGCTATCATATCCGCCCCGATTCCTCCTGGGCATAATGAAAGCAGAGTAGGGGAGTGTGTCCTCATACAACCGTTTATGCATCTTTGTCCTTGTCAACATCTTCAAACTCAGCTTCAACAACTTCTTCTTCGCCCTCTTTTTTTGGTTCTTCGGGCTCCGGGGCAGGTCCTCCGGCAGTGCCGGCCTGTTCCTGGCCGCCGGCAGCCTTATAAATATGTTCCGCCATTTTGTGTGAAACAGTGGTCAGCTGTTCAGTAGCCGCCTTTATTTCAGCCGGATCACTGCTGGTATCCTTTACTTTTTTGCAGTTCTCAAGAGCGTCCTCGATAGCCTTTTTCTCATCAGCAGACAATTTGTCAGCATAATCCTTAAGTGATTTCTCAACGGTGTAGACGAGAGTATCAGCATGATTGCGGACATCGACAAGTTCTTTCTTTTTCGCGTCCTCATCCGCGTGAGCCTCTGCCTCGCGCACCATCTTATTTATTTCTTCTTCGCTAAGACCGCTTGAAGCGGTAATCCTGATGGACTGTTCCTTATTGGTGCCAAGGTCCTTGGCCGAAACATGGAGTATGCCGTTGGCATCGATGTCAAAGGAGACTTCAATCTGAGGAACGCCCCGTGGAGCTGGTGGAATACCTATGAGCTCAAAATTGCCAAGGAGCTTATTGTCTGTTGCCATTTCCCTCTCGCCCTGATGAATCTTTATGGTCACTGCAGGTTGGTTGTCAGTCGCTGTTGAGAATATCTGACTTTTCTTTGTCGGAATCGTAGTATTCCTTTCTATAATCTTTGTAAATACACCGCCGAGTGTTTCTATTCCCAGCGACAGAGGAGTCACATCAAGGAGCAATACTTCTTTAACA
>JBFGJU010000038.1:0-12049 GCA_041577035.1 Thermodesulfovibrionales bacterium
AGTAGAGATGGTGATGCCCGGGGACAATGCGAACCTGACAGCGGAGCTGATATCGCCGATTGCGATGGAAAAGGAGCTTCGGTTTGCGATACGTGAAGGTGGCCGAACGGTTGGCGCCGGTGTCGTTACCGAAGTGCTGGAATAGATAATTCGCGCCATGACAGAGGCGTTCGGATACTGTGAAAGAGACAATGGAGAATAAAACAAAATGAGAGACATTATCTTATTGCAGTGTACTGATTGCAAGAATAAGAATTATTCCTCAATGAAAAACAAGAAGAATACAACAGATAAACTCCAGAGGAAGAAATACTGCAGAAACTGCATGAAGCATACCATGCATAAGGAGACAAAGGCATAAGCGTGTTTAGTCAGATACATGACGGAACGCAGATCCGGACGTGGACAGAGGAAGCTGGAAAGTGAATTTTTTACCGTGTAGGCCAGTAGCTCTAACGGCTAGAGCATCGGACTCCAAATCCGAGGGTTGGGGGTTCAAATCCCTCCTGGCCTGCCATGAGAACGAGGATACATTATGATAGAGAGGATACGGCAATTTTTCAGAGAGGTCAAAATCGAGACCAGCAAGGTTATCTATCCAGGCAAGGACGAACTCATAGGGTCGACCTGGGTGGTGATCATAACCATTTTTCTGATTTCAGTGTTTCTGGGGATCGTGGATATCGGTCTTACAAAACTCGTAAAGATTGCGCTTGGATGATCTATGGCTAAAAACTGGTACGTAGTACATACATATTCTGGTTTTGAAGAACGGGTACGGGTATCTTTGGATGAAAAAATAGAAAGTAAAGGGCTTCAGGATAAGATTTCAAAGATTCTGATACCGACTGAAAAGGTTGTTGAACTGAAGAGCGGCAAGAAGAAGGAAAGCGATAAGAAGTTCTATCCCGGATATATTCTTATTGAAATGGAGCTTGACGACGAAACATGGCATATGGTGAAATCGACCCCGCGGGTAACCGGCTTTGTCGGAGGAAAGAATCCTGTCCCCATACCTGAAGAAGAGATTGACGTGATCATGCAGCAGGTCGAAAAGGGACCGGTCCCGCAGGTAAAGACGCAATTCCAGAAAGGGGATCACCTCAGAATCATAGACGGCCCGTTCAGCAATTTTAACGGGTTTGTTGATGAAGTAGATATGGATCACGGACGATTGCGTGTCATGGTAAGTATTTTCGGACGACAGACGCCGGTTGAACTCGATTTTTATCAGGTTGAAAAAACATAACAGTATGCGTAGAAGAGCAGGAGGATAATAATGGCGAAGAAAAAAATTTCAGCGCTGGTAAAACTTCAGATTCCAGCGGGTAAGGCGACTCCGGCACCCCCGGTTGGTCCGGCGCTTGGTCCTCATGGGGTAAATATCATGGAGTTCTGCAAGGCATTTAATGCACAGACGAAGGCCATGGGAGATACCATAATACCGGTCGTGATGACGGTTTATCAGGACAGGACATTTACCTTCATTACGAAGACTCCACCGGCCTCGGAACTGCTCAAGAAGGCTGCGGGTATTATAAAGGGCTCTGGAGTTCCGAATAAGGAAAAAGTCGGGAAAGTTACGACCGCCCAGGTAAAAGAGATAGCTCAGACAAAACTTGAAGATCTCAATGCATACTCACTGGATGAAGCGATGAAAATCATTGCCGGGACAGCACGCAGTATGGGCGTTGAAGTTGTGGACTGACGGAGGAGGATGATATGGGAAAGATGCTCAAATCGGCAAAAGAGAAGATAGAACCGGTAAAAGAATATCCTCTTGAGGAAGCTGTTACGAAGGTGAAAGAACTGTCTTTTGTGAAGTTTGATGAGACGGTTGATATGGCAATGAATCTCGGTGTTGATCCAAGAAAATCGGATCAGATGGTACGTGGTTCTGTTGTGTTGCCTCATGGCAGTGGCAAGAGCGTCAGGATACTGGTGTTTGCAAAGGGAGAGAAGGAAATAGAAGCAAGAGATGCGGGAGCTGACCATGTCGGGGTTGACGATATGGTTGAAAAAATAAAAAAGGGATGGTTTGAATTTGACAAAGTTGTTGCGACTCCCGATGTCATGAGTTCAGTCGGAAAGCTGGGTAAAATTCTCGGGCCTAAAGGTCTGATGCCGAATCCCAAGCTGGGGACGGTTACCTTTGATATTGCCCGGGCGATTCAGGATATAAAGGCTGGAAAAGTTGAATACCGGACTGAAAAAGCAGGGGTAGTGCATGTCCCTGTCGGAAAGGTTTCATTCGAGTCCCAGAAACTGGTAGAAAATGCAAAGGCTATTGTTCAATCAATCATGAAAGCAAAACCCGCTACGAGTAAAGGTAAATATCTGAAGAAAGTATATCTATCGTCTACCATGGGACCATCGGTGACTGTGGATATCAGTACCGTGACGTCATCAAAATAGCACAAACAGGCACATATGTGCGTGATATAGAACGGTAATAAGTCAGAGACAGTAGGCGGATACCTTAATTGGCCTGGTAGAAGGAACGCGCAGGCCGGCCTACCGAGGCTACAACGGAGGATGGTAAAGAAGTGAAACAGGAAAGCAGATGAAAGGGTTTGCATGGAATAGTTCCTGTTTGTTGTTTCCTCGATGGTTTTCTCTGGGAAAGGAGGCTGAAACTGAATAAGCAAGATAAAGCACGCGTAATTGATGACCTAAAGGACAGATTTTCCAGGGCGAAAGCGGTAGTGTTTGCTGATTATAAAGGCATGACAGTCGCGGAAATGAGTGAACTGCGAAAGCAGCTCAAAGATTCTTCGATTGAATTCAGGGTGGTAAAAAATACCCTTGCCCGGATTGCATCCCGGGATACTGATATTGCTGTTGCAGATGATATTTTTCATGATCCGGTTGGTGTTGCCATCGGATATGATGATCCGGTAACGGCAGTTAAGAAAGTTCTTGAATTTACCAAAACAAATGAAAAACTGGCGGTTAAGGGCGCTGTGGTTGAGGGAAAACTCTGTGAAGAAATCGAAATTAAGGAAATTGCAACGTTACCGTCAAAGGAAATATTACTGGCACGGCTGGCTGGAACCTTCCAGGCACCGGCAGGCAAAATGGCCAGAGCGCTCGCGGCAACAGTCAGCAGTCTTGGATATGCCCTGACTGCCTTGGGAAGTAAAAAAGAGCAGTAATCATATGAAATGCAAAAAACATCATGCGTAAGGATGAAGACGAATAAAAAGGAGGAAACAACATGGCAATAACCAAAGATCAGGTTTTTGAATTCATTGACAATATGACGGTCCTTGATATGTCGAAATTTATCAAGGAGTTCGAGGAGCGGTACGATGTCACTGCTGCAGCTCCTGTGGCTGTTGCAGCCGCTGCAGCTCCGGGTGCGCCGGCTGCCGCGGCAGCCGAGGAAAAGACGGCATTTGACGTTATTCTCTCTTCTGCCGGAGACAAGAAGATCCAGGTAATCAAGGTGGTACGGGAACTCACGGGTCTTGGCCTCAAAGAAGCAAAGGAACTGGTTGACAGTTCCCCCAAGCCGGTAAAGTCCGGGGTTCCAAAGGAAGAGGCTGACGCAGTAAAAGCTAAACTGGAAGAGCAGGGTGCAGTGGTAGAAGTAAAATAAAATAAGGAATCGAGAAACGTGAGTGAAGCAGGCTGTATGACGTTCACCGTTTCTCGTGTTCCCGGTTCTAACATAAAGGGAGATTTATGGCAAGGGTTCTGAGAAGAAGAGAAAATTTTGGGAAAGTGCCGCAATTCCTTGAGGTTCCTAATCTGATAGAGATACAGAAAAGTTCCTATGACACATTTCTGCAGAGGGATCTTTCCTTAAACAAGAGGAAAGATATGGGTCTTCAGTCTGCTTTTTTAAGCGTGTTTCCCATCATGGACTACAATGAAACGGCAGCTATCGAATATATGGGATATACGGTTGGCGAACCGAAGTTCACTGTTCGGGAATGTCTGCAAAAAGGGACGACGTATGCTGCACCGCTGAGAATAAGCGTTAAACTGAATCTTTTCGAAGTGGATCCCGGCGGTCAAAAACTGCTGAAGGAATCAAGAGAGCAGGAAGTCTATATCGGGGAAATGCCGCTCATGACAGAAACCGGCACCTTTATCGTGAACGGGACCGAACGGGTTGTAGTGAGTCAGCTGCATCGCTCGCCGGGCGTCTTTTTCAGTCATGACAAAGGGAAGACACACGCCAGCGGCAGACTTCTGTACTTTGCACGGGTTATCCCCTCCCGCGGCTCCTGGCTGGATTTTGAGTTTGACGCGAAAGATATTCTCTACGTGCGAATTGACAGACGGAAAAAACTGCCTGCGACTATCGTGCTGAAGGCCCTCGGGTATACGAACGAGGATCTCTTAAAAACATTTTATCCCATAGAGACGATTACCATAAAGGGAAGGAATTTTTCTAGGATGATGAGCGATATTCTTGTGGGAATCAAGGCGATTGAGAATATTGTTGCGCCCCGGTCCAAAGAAGTGATAGTCAAGGAAGGAAGTAAAATTACAAAAAGTGCTATCAGAAAGATAGAATCGGCAGGCATCAAGACCATTCCGATCGCGCAGCTGGATCTTATTGGAAGAATAACGCTCAAGGATATCATTGATCCGTCAACGGGAGAAGTTATACTTGAAGGAAATGAGGCAATTACAGAGGATGCTCTAAATAAAATTCTCACATTAAAGATTGATACACTAAGCCTGCTCTTCATCGATAATATGCGTTATCTTTCTTCACTGAGAGATACCCTGTTGACCGATAAGGTAAATACTCAGGAAGAGGCGCTCATTGAAGTGTATAAGAAGCTGAGGCCCGGTGAACCCCCGACAAAAAATGCTGCACGAGAGCTCTTTAATGGCCTGTTTTTTGATCCGAAAAGATACGATCTTTCACCGGTAGGGAGGTTAAAACTCAACAAGCGGCTTGGTCTCGATATACCGCTGGAAAAGAAGGTGCTTACCGATAAGGATATTGTTGAAATTGTCAGATATATTTTATCGTTGAGGAGCGGTGAAGGAGAGGTCGATGACATTGATCATCTTGGCAACAGAAGGATACGAGGGGTAGGGGAACTTCTTGAGAATCAGTTCCGCATAGGGCTCGTTAGAATGGAGCGTGCCATAAGGGAAAAGATGACGCTGACGGAACTTGATACGGCAATGCCGCATGATCTCATTAATGCGAAGCCGGTTATTGCATCGGTGAAGGAATTCTTTGGTTCAAGTCAGCTGAGCCAGTTTATGGATCAGACAAATCCCCTCTCTGAAATTACTCACAAGAGACGGCTTTCTGCGCTTGGTCCGGGAGGACTGACCCGGGAACGTGCAGGATTCGAGGTCAGGGATGTGCATCCCACGCACTACGGCAGAATCTGTCCTATTGAAACGCCTGAAGGGCCGAACATCGGTCTTATTACCTCCCTTGCCTCGTATGCCCGCGTGAATGAATACGGCTTCATAGAGGTGCCGTACCGGAGAGTTGTCAACGGCAGGGTGACAGAGGAGATAGAATATTTTTCAGCAATAGAGGGAGAACATTTCATCATTGCAGAGGCGACTACCCCGCTGAACAATAAAGGAAAAATTGAAGGCGAAACGGTTTCAGCCCGGGAAGGCGGTGATTTTAAGATGGTCACGCCGGAGGAAGTGCAGTATATGGATGTATCTCCGAAACAGATTGTCGGGATCTCTGCTTCACTGATTCCTTTTCTCGAGAACGATGATGCCAACAGGGCATTGATGGGTTCAAACATGCAAAGACAGGCTGTGCCATTGCTGGAGCCGGCATCGCCGGTCGTTGGTACAGGGATGGAACATGTCGCGGCTCGTGACTCCGGAGCACTCGTGCTCACAAAAAGATCAGGACGGGTTATAAGCGTGGATGCGTCACGAATTGTTGTGAAGGGAACTGATGGTGACGGTGGAGTCGATATCTACAGCCTCATTAAATTCCAGAGATCAAACCAGGCGACCTGTATCAATCAGAGACCCGTTGTTTCCGTTGGCGATAGCGTTAAGAAAGGAGACATCCTGGCTGATGGACAATCAACAGACCTGGGCGAACTTTCTCTCGGAAAAAATGTGCTTGTGGCATTTATGCCGTGGGGTGGATATAACTTTGAAGATGCTATCCTGCTCAGCGAGCGGCTTGTTGAAGATGATGTCTATTCTTCAGTCCATATTGAAGAATTTGAGGTCGAGGCACGCGAAACAAAGCTGGGTCCCGAAGAAATTACCAGGGATATTCCGAATGTTGGTGAAGAAGCATTAAAAGACCTTGACGAGAGCGGCATTATCAGAATAGGTGCGGAAGTAAACCCGGGCGATATCCTCGTGGGGAAAGTAACTCCCAAGGGAGAAACGCAGCTGACCCCCGAAGAAAAGCTTCTCAGAGCAATATTCGGTGAAAAAGCTGAGGAGGTCAAGGAGAGTTGTCTTTATGTTCCGCCGGGGATTGAAGGGACCGTTGTGGATGTTAGGGTTTTTTCAAGAAAGGGAGTCACAAAAGATGGAAGGGCAAAAAGTATTGAAAAAGATGATATAAGAGAATTGCAGCGGGATCTTGAAGAAGAGATAACGATTGTGAAGGAAGAGAAGTTCAATAAAATTCGCTTACTCTTGATTGGGCAGCGTGCTGACGAAGATATCAAGCTTCCCAGAAGCAAGACGGTTATATGCCCTCAGAAAAAAACGATTACTGAAAAGCATCTCGAAGATATTGAGGATGAACATCTTGTTCGGATAAAAGTTGCTGATGTCGAAACGCAGGAAAAGATCCAGTCAGTTATACGGGAATCCAATCAATATGTGCGGTATCTTGAATCTCAATATGATGAGAAAGTTGATAAGGTGAGAAGGGGTGATGAACTGCCTCCCGGTGTGAACAAGACTATCAAGGTCTATATAGCGATGAAGCGGAAAGTCCAGATCGGGGACAAGATGGCGGGCCGTCACGGCAATAAAGGTGTTGTGGCCATGGTTCTGCCAAAGGAAGATATGCCATATCTTCCAGATGGGACACCCGTTGATATTGTGTTGAATCCGCTGGGAGTTCCTTCCCGAATGAATGTAGGTCAAATACTCGAAACCCATCTTGGCTGGGCAGCGCAGAAACTGGGTCTCCATATTGCAACGCCGGTTTTCGAGGGTGCCAGGGAAAAAGAGATAAAAGAACTGCTCAAAAAAGCAGATGTACCGACTACTGGCCAGGTGACACTCTACGATGGAAAGACCGGACAGCCGTTTAAGAGACCGGTGACCGTCGGTGTCATGTATATGCTGAAATTGCATCATCTTGTCGATGACAAGATTCATGCACGTTCTATCGGTCCGTATTCGCTGGTTACCCAGCAGCCTCTGGGTGGAAAAGCGCAGTTTGGCGGACAGCGGCTGGGAGAAATGGAAGTTTGGGCGCTGGAAGGCTATGGCGCTGCGTATTCTCTGCAGGAATTCTTAACGGTAAAAAGTGATGATGTTACCGGAAGGGCACGGATGTACGAAGCTATTGTAAAGGGCGACGCGAACCTTGAGCCGGGAGTGCCCGAGTCTTTCCATGTTTTGATTAAAGAACTCCAGAGCCTTGGCCTTGATATAGAGTTGCTGGAGAAAAAGAAAAAGGGGGATTAACTTGGCAGAAGATATCTATAACACGTTTCAAAAGCCTAAGAATCCGACAGATTTTGAAGCAATAAGAATAAAACTCGCTTCTCCAGAAAGGATACGGGAATGGTCATTTGGCGAGGTTAAAAAACCGGAGACTATTAATTACCGTACGTTTAAACCGGAGAGAGACGGTCTTTTCTGTGCCAAGATATTTGGTCCGGTGAAAGACTGGGAATGTATATGCGGCAAATACAAACGGATGAAACACCGCGGCATTGTGTGTGATAAATGCGGGGTTGAGGTCATACAGTCAAAGGTGAGAAGGGAACGGCTGGGCCACATAGAACTGGCAACACCGGTAGCACATATCTGGTTCCTCAAGGGAGTGCCGAGCCGTATCGGAACGCTGCTGGACATGACCATGAGAAATCTTGAGAAGGTTCTCTATTTCGAAAGCTTTATTGTTATCGATCCGGGTGATACACCGATAAAGGTGAAAGAAGTCCTCACCGAGGAAGAATATAAAAAGAAGCTGGCTGAGTTCGGCACACGGTTCAAGGCCGGTATGGGCGCTGAAGCAGTAAGGGAACTGTTGCGAGCGGTTGATCTTGAAGTGCTCAGTGGTGAACTGAAATCAAAGATCAGGGAAGCGGCCTCCCTGGGAGTCAAAAAGAAGCTGACAAAACGGTTAAAGGTCGTTGAAGCATTCAGAAAATCGGGGAACGAGCCTGAATGGATGATTATGGATGTTATTCCCGTTCTTCCCCCTGACCTGAGACCGTTGGTACCGTTGGAAGGGGGACGTTTTGCAACGTCAGATCTGAATGATCTTTACCGGCGCGTTATCAACAGGAATAACCGCCTGAAAAGACTTGTTGAATTGAAGGCGCCGAGCGTAATAATAAAAAATGAAAAGAGGATGCTGCAGGAGGCGGTTGACTCTTTATTTGATAATGGGCGCAGAAGCAAGGTGCTCAAGACAGCAACCAAACGGCCGTTAAAGTCCCTGAGTGACATGATCAAAGGCAAACAGGGCCGTTTCAGACAGAATCTTCTTGGCAAAAGAGTGGATTACTCTGGCCGATCGGTCATCGTTGTCGGTCCTGAACTGAAGCTTCACCAGTGTGGACTGCCAAAGAGAATGGCTCTCGAACTGTTCAAGCCATTTATTTTCAATAAACTTGAAGAGCAGGGTTTTGCTACAACCATAAAGGCGGCGAAAAAGCTGGTTGATAAAGAATCAGCAGAAGTCTGGGATGCCCTGGAAGATGTCATACGGGAGACACCGGTACTTCTGAACAGAGCGCCGACGCTTCACAGACTGGGAATTCAGGCCTTTGACCCGGTTCTTGTCGAGGGCAAGGCAATCAAACTGCATCCGCTCGTCTGTTCAGCGTTTAATGCTGATTTTGACGGTGACCAGATGGCTGTTCATGTACCGCTATCAATTGAGGCACAGGTCGAGGCACGGGTTCTGATGATGGCGGTGAACAATGTGCTTTCACCGGCAAACGGCAAACCGATAATGCTTCCCACGCAGGATATGGTGCTGGGGATCTATTATCTCATGAAAGAGCGAAAGGGAGCGATCGGAGAGGGGAAATATTTTTCAGATCCTGCTGATGTACGAATCGCGTATGATGCCGGATTATTGAGCGAGCATGCAAAGATAACGGTTCGTCTGAATGGAGAATCCGTAGAAACAACAGTCGGTAGAATTCTGTTCTATGAGATAGTTCCTGAGGAGATTCCGTTCTCGAAAATTAACAGAGATATGACCAAGAAAGAGCTTTCGAAGATTATTGAGGATGCTTATAAGACAGCCGGAAAACGTGCGACTGTTGTGTTTCTCGATAATCTCGAAAAACTCGGTTTCCATTATGCTACAAATTCTGGTCTGTCGATATGTATGGCTGACATGCATATTCCGTCCCAAAAAGCAACTATGATCCATAGCGCTGAACAGGAGGTTATGGAAGTCCAGAAACAGTATGCGGACGGCCTGATTACCCAGGGTGAGCGGTATAACAAGGTTATCGACATCTGGGCAAATGTTACAGAGCGTATCGCGGACGAGATGATGAAGGAACTGGGTGCAGATGACGAACGGCTGTATCCGGAAAGGGAGCTTCAGGAGCGAAGGTCTTTCAACAGCATATTCATGATGGCTGATTCCGGGGCTCGCGGCAGTGCTGCCCAGATACGACAGCTCGCCGGGATGAGGGGGTTGATGGCCAAGCCTTCCGGTGAGATTATCGAAACCCCCATTACTGCTAACTTCAGGGAGGGATTGACACCGCTCCAGTATTTTATCTCTACTCATGGCGCACGAAAAGGTCTCGCCGACACCGCGCTAAAGACCGCGAATTCAGGATATCTAACGCGGAGACTTGTTGATGTGGCTCAGGATGTCATGATTATGGAAGAAGACTGTGGTACCACGAATGGCATTACCGTTACATCTCTCGTTGAAGGTGGAGAAATCATACTCCCGCTGGATGAGAGAATACAGGGCAGGGTTACTGTTGAAGATCTGAAAGATCCTGTCACGGGTGAACGGATTTTAAAGAAAAACCATGAAATTGACGAGACCTACACGGAAAAAATAATCGAAGCGGGAATCGACAGCGTAAAAATTAGATCGGTTCTCACCTGTAACGCCAAGTTCGGGGCCTGCGGAACATGCTATGGAAGAGACCTGACGACAGGCGGCAAGATTGAGACGGGAGAATCAGTCGGCATTATCGCGGCCCAGTCAATTGGAGAACCGGGAACGCAGCTTACCATGAGGACGTTTCATATAGGAGGAACCGCTTCAAAGGTCGTTGAACAGACTGTTCTTGAGGCGAAATATAACGGTACGATAAAGTTTATTAATATCAACACGGTTAAAAACAGGGAAGGCTTCCTTGTTATTATGAACAGGAACGGCAGTATTGCCGTGACTGATGCCAAAGGACGCGAACGGGAAAAATATACTGTGGTGTACGGGGCAAAACTGCGTGTGAAAAACGGCCAGAAAGTTGAAGCCGGACAGCGGCTGGTTGAGTGGGATCCCTATTCGACACCGATCATTACGGAGCTGGGCGGGAGTATTGCGCTCGGGGACATTGTTGAAGGAGTGAGTGTCAAGGAAGAGGTCGATGAAACAACCGGTCTTTCGCACAAGGTGATTATTGACTATCCTACGACCATGAGACCGAGAATTTCGATTAAGGACAAGCAGGGAAAAACAACGCTTAAAATTCCGGGGACCAACAATATCGCCCGGTATCTCTTGCCTTCCGGAGCCCATATTCTGGTTGATAAAAATGACCTGGTATCCCCCGGTGATATTCTGGCAAAAATCCCAAGAGAAACAACCAAAACAAAAGATATTACCGGTGGTCTTCCGAGGGTAGCAGAGCTTTTTGAGGCACGCAGGCCGAAAGAGCATGCCCTGGTTTCCGAAATCGACGGCATGGTTGAATTCAGAAGTGCGCAGAAGGGGAAACGGGTTGTTGTGGTCAAAGGAGGAGAGACAACGAAGGAATATGATATCCCGAAAGGCAAACATGTCAGTGTTCATGAAGGTGATTGGGTAAAGGCTGGCGAACCGCTTATGGATGGTGCGGTTAACCCTCACAGTGTGCTTGATATTCTTGGGCCAAACGAACTCCAGCGTTATCTGGTTGATGAAGTTCAAAAGGTATACCGGCTTCAGGGAGTGTCCATCAATGACAAGCATATAGAGGTGATTGTCCGGCAGATGATGAAAAAAGTGCGGATTGAAGATCCGGGAGATACCACATTTTTGATCGGTGAACAGGTTGACAGAATTCCATTCCATGAAGAGAATGCGAAAGTAAAGGCCGAGGGAGGCAAACCGGCTCACGGCAAACCTCTGCTTCTTGGCATTACCAAGGCATCCCTTTCAACAGAAAGCTTTGTCTCTGCCGCGTCTTTCCAGGAAACAACTCGTGTATTGACCGAAGCTGCAATAAACGGTGCAATTGATGAACTGCGCGGCCTGAAAGAAAATGTAATCATGGGAAGAATCATACCTGCAGGAACCGGCATGGAACAATATAGGAATACCTTTGTCCAGCGGGAACTGAAACCCATGATTTCCGAGCCGATTATCGAAGAATAACCATAGTATTATAATCCTCCCTGTGCCGCCTCTGTTCCTGTCACGGCACACGGAGGATGCGTATGCCATGAAATTTATCGCTGATGCAATGCTCGGAAGGCTTGCCAGGTGGTTGAGGATCATCGGTGTTGATGTATTGTATTATTCTGACATAGACGACAGGCAGCTTATCAGAATTGCCAGGGAACAGGACAGGACAGTTCTTACCAGGGATTCAGGTATGCTGCAACAGAAGGCCCTCGGAGATCATATTTTTATCACTTCTGACGACACCTTTGCACAGCTTCAGCAGATCATTTCGCTCCGCAATCTGATTACTGC
>JBFGJU010000039.1:0-11756 GCA_041577035.1 Thermodesulfovibrionales bacterium
CACCCCAAGATAAGGTCTCCCTCCACTTCGGTGGACTAAAGGTCTGTGGAAGACGACCACGTTGATAGGCTGGAGGTGTACGTGCAGTAATGCATTCAGCTGACCAGTACTAATAGACCGTGCGTCTTGACCCTTATTATTTCCCTCCTGTTGTCAATGAAAAGTTGAAAAACAGTTTCAGTACATGGTATCGTACTACGCTGATTATTAAGGAATATAAAGTTTCCGGTGGTGATGCCGGAGGGGTTCCACCCGTTCCCATCTCGAACACGGAAGTTAAGCCCTCCTGGGCCGATGATACTTGGATCGCGAGGTCCTGGGAAAGTAGGACGCCGCCGGATTAATTTAGAAAGGCTCAGCAGAATGCTGAGCCTTTTTTCTGGCTGCCAAACGGTGGCTAGCTACATGCCTGAAAGTGATTCCACTCCCTCCTGTGCTCTCTTATGTGACGGATTGAAGGATAACGCTTTCTTGAAATACCCTTTTCCCCGTAACGGGAATCCAAGTTTCATATATACATGCCCAAGCTCTGCAAGGATGTCTGGATCATTCGGCTGCAAGTCCAATGCTGTATTCAATGACTCTACTGCCTCTTTCAGTTTTCCAAACATTTCGAGGGAATAACCATAAAAATAGTGATATGACGCAATTGACCTGTCAAAATAAATTGCCATGGCAAACAGCTGAGCAGCCTCTTCATATTTCTTGAACCAGAATCTTTTTCTTCCTTCTTTGTACTTCGATAGAGCGATCTCAGAGTTGCTTGCAGCCGTTGTCTGATCAAATTCATCGCCGTCATAATCTGTTGTGCCCACGTCATTTTCAAAAATAGATGATTGTGTCGCGTCTGATAGGGATGTTTGTCTTTTATGGTGATATTGCTGAAACCACTTGTCACCTTCTTTTTGTTCAGCTGATTCTCTAAGGCTCAGATAAGCTTTCGTTATGAAAGTAAATATCTCAAGTAATTTCTTTTTCATGTCCTCGGGCAGACCACTATGCAGATCAGGGTGATATTCCTTTGCTCTTTTGTAGTAAGCGGTCTTTATTTCTCGGGCGGTTGCATTTTCCTGTAAACCGAGAACCCCGTAATACCCAAGGCTCATGTAGTGTGAATGCATGCGTTCAATTTTCTTAATTGTGTGACGAGAAGGCTCCTGCTTCTTTTCAGTGATTTCATCATGATTGATCCCGGAGGCGTGTTCATCCACCTCTTTTATCTTTATTATTCGCGCCTCCAGAAGGGCGTAAATGCTTTTTAGGGGATCAGCTCTTTTGCATGAAAAACGTCTGATGATATCCTGAATCCTATTTTCACCATTCACCAGAGAAAGGATCTTTTTATCAGACTCCGGTAATGTTATATCCTGAAAAAGGTCAAGAGGTGTTGGAGACAAGTGCACAATGCTATCGAGCAGGCGGTCCTGAACGAGCTGAACATCAGCGGTTCTTTTCACCTGCCGGTAAATAAGGTTTGCTGCAGACAATTTCAATGTAATGACATCATCAGCTTTGAACGATTCTTCTATGAATTCAAATTCCCCGTATCGAAGTATTAACAGACTTCCGATTATCCGTTTCACCTGAAGTTCAACCGCAGGTTTCAGTTCAGGTGCTTTTATGAATCCAGAGCGAACGAGTATGGTGCCCTCACGTTCGCCCGTTTGCTGCTTAATCTTCAACGTCTCCTCATACTGTTTCCTGTTTATACGGCGCTTTTTGAGAAGTATATCAGCGAGTCTGTCTTTATCGTGATTCGATGTTGCATATACCATTGATCCATTTTTAAAATAGATTTTTTTATTAATCGAATCGAACCTGATATCGAGAACGCCTGTTTTTAAAGTCTTCTGAATGCCCAGCAGAATATCAGAAATTCCATAGAGATGAAAGGAGCCCTTCAGCGCACCAATTCTTGCAACTCCTGCCCGTAAGGCGTCCGGTGATGCCATTGTCCGGATGATCCGCCCTTCGTCATGTATGTTCAGTTCATTAATGTGAAAAGGCACTATAGTTCCCGGTTTTAAAGGTGGGAAACCATCTATGCTGATACCGAGAGAATTGGGGGCATAATCAACGGTTCTCGCTTTGTAAAAGGTATCTTTAATATGAATATGAAAATCGACTTCTTTCAGATACCGTCGAAATGCCCTTATATCCAAGTCAATTATGCTCTTTTTTTTACGTTTCACGGCACTCTCAATCAATAAACATGCGCAGTAATGAGAATTGAATAATGAACTATTATATAATTTTTGTGGTATCCATATGAAGGCTTTGATGAGTAAAAAAGTTACGTGATATAATACCTGGGAAATTTCATATAACAGATGAATAGCTTCACGATTATACTGCTCACTGCCTATCTTGTTATCCAGGCCTTTGAATACTGGCTTCAGTTCCAGAACCTCAGATATATGAAAAGACGGGGAATGATTGTGCCGAAGGGTTTTGAAGAACATGTCGATGCGCTGTTACTGAAAAAAACCAATGCCTATACCATAGAACAAAACACACTGGGATTTATAGAATCCTTGTTTGGTAACATACTGTTGGTATTGTTTCTTTTTGGTGGTCTTTTGAACCGGTATAATTCATGGGTTTTGTCGCTTGATCTTTCGTTTGTGCTAACAGGCACGGTATTTTTTCTGCTTCTCATGTATGCAGGCGCAGCTCTCTCGATTCCCTTTAGCCTCTACAATACGTTTAAGATTGAAAACAAGTACGGATTCAATACCATGACAATAAAACTATGGATAAAAGACCTCATTAAATCTACACTTTTATCGACCGTACTTGTTAGCATTATACTTGGGGGTGCGTTCTGGCTGATTACAGCAAGCCCAGGCTACTGGTGGCTCTATGTCTGGATATTTTTCTTTCTGTTCAGTCTCTTCATGATGTACCTTTCACCATATGTTATTGAGCCGCTTTTTAACAAGTTTTTGCCCATAGAGAAAAGCGAGCTGGAAGAAGCAATAAAGAACCTGATGAAAAAAGTGGGCATTACCGTTAAAAGGGTTTTCAAGATAGATGCCTCAAAGCGAAGCAGACACACAAACGCATATTTTACCGGAATTGGAAAAACAAAAAGGATTGTTCTCTACGATACCCTTATGGAACGGATGAGTAAAAACGAAATACTCGCTGTCCTTGCGCACGAGGTAGGCCACTGGAAAAAAAAGCATATATTCAAACGGATTATCCTCTTCGAACTTCTTTCTCTTATGGCTGCTTTCATTGCGTTTAACATTCTCCGTTCGGATTTTCTGACGGATATCTTTTTAATTGAAGAGACAACTTTGTTTTCAAAACTGGTCATTCTCGGCTTTATTTTCAGCATTATTGCCGCTCCCTTTTCACCGCTGTTTAGTTATCTGTCGCGCAGACACGAAAATGAAGCAGACCAATATGCTGTCGACCTGACTGAAGACCCTGAAAGCCTTGCCGCATCTCTTATAAAACTTTCACGAGATAACCTCTCGAACCTCCACCCGTATCCCCTTTATGCTGCGTTCCATTATTCACATCCGCCGGTGGTGGAGAGGGTACGGAAGATAAGAGATTCCTTCGACAGGATCAGGACAGGTTCTGCGATAGGGGCTTCGAGTGAGCAACTAGGCCTCAGCCGGACTTCTCAGGACAAAGAAAATGGAAGCTCCGTCGACAAAGGTTTTGAATGAGGCCTACTCTCCTACCTGCGGCGTGACCTTGAACGGTGCCTGTTCTTGGTAAGTTTCAATTCTGTTGTTGTCCCATCATCCTTGATCTCAAAAGAGATTAATTCTTCTTCTGCAGAGTCTGCTGGGCGTTTCCGGTGTGTTCCCGCAAGTACCTTGGCACGATGTTCGGCTTTTCGCCTTCTTGATCCATCATGCTTGCCCCCCATTCCCCTGAGAGGAGTTTTTCCAACCACAGCCCATCCGCTCATGCGCAGAAATTTTTTGATCTTATCGTGCTGTATCAGCGCCTCGAGTTGAGAAGCCTCTACTGCGCCGGATTTTCCGTTTTTATAAATTACAGGGATTAACATGATTCTTTCCAACTACTATGCTCGTCATAATGATAAAACGTCAAGGACAAGAATACAACAGAAAAATAAGGCTAAAAAGACAGGAATTGGGACAGAACAAAAAAGATACAAGTTCCTTCGACAGGGGCTTCGAGTAAGCGGCCAGACCTCAGCCGAACTCCTCAGGACCGAGCGGAGAAGGGGCAAGGAAAGAAAGCGCACCTGAGCAGAGTCATGGTTCTCCATGTGGATACAGCTAGAACAGCCATATACATGGTCAAGAACTTGTTGTTTTATCGCGCTTTTATTACTATAGATGTATATGTCTCCGAACAAAAAGAAAAAAGGGAAAAAGAAAATAAGAATTAACATGCGGTATTTCATCCTTATCCTTACACTGTTATTCCTGGCATCCGCATACTTTTCCTTTCAGGCATTCAGTAAGGATGCTTTCCAGCTCGAGACGTCTATTATGCAGGCAGACGACAGCCGTCGGAACAGCGCGAGCAAGAGAATGTCATTATCAGATGAAGACGAAGGAGCAGACTGTATATCTTCTAAAAAAGAACTTCGGGAAGGTACCTGTACAGAAAGTAGTGGTGATACAACGCAATCATTAACCGGTATGTCCGGGAGTCTCCGGGAAGATGAGTCTCTTCTTGATGTCGTCAAGAAAGAAATTCCGGATGTGTCCTATGTATCTGAAACAAAACATCCTCTTCCGAAGATTGCAGTTGTAGTCGATGACCTCGGGCCGAATAAAAGACCTGTACAATCGCTGCTTGACAGTGCTGTCCCGCTGGTTTTTTCCATTTTGCCTCATGAGACCCATTCAAAGTGGATTGCTGATACAGCATATGAGCGTGGTCATGAAATTATTGCCCATATCCCCATGGAGGCAGAGACAGAAAAGAAATTGGGTGCGGGAGGGCTCTATACGTGGATGAAGGCGGATGAGATCCAAGAGGTGCTGAAAAAAGATATCGAAACTATTCCGCATATCATTGGAATAAGCAATCACATGGGATCCGCATTCACTGCTGATGAAAAGGCTATGGATGTTTTGATGGCCGCTTTGAAGAAGAGAAAATTTGTTTTCCTTGACAGCATGACAACACAAACTTCAGTCGGAACGATTGCAGCACGAAAGCACCGCGTACATCTTTATAAAAGAAATATATTTCTTGATAATAAAGACGATCCCGCGTACATTGAAAAACAATGGGAAAAAGCTGTTAAGCTTGCCAAACAGAGAGGATATGCTATTGTACTTGCCCATCCGAGAAAAAATACCATAACATTCCTGGAAAAAGTGCTCAGGAAAAATGACGTTGAATTTGTGACACTTTCTGAACTTTCAGTAGAGCAATAGCCTCCATAAGGATTATTATTCTTTCCAATAGGGATGCTTTAGATCTTCGAATATCGTCATTGCGGCGACCGCAGCTTGACCAACTGCTGTAACGATCTGTTTAACCCCGCCCGTGATATCTCCTGCTGCGTAAATGCCTTTTACCGTCGTACGATAGTCTTTGTCTACGGTTATGTATCCCTCATCACTGTCAACGACTACTCCCAGCTGCAGTGCGAGTTTGTTGCTCGGCACGTACCCGATCGCAATGAACACGCCGTCGACAGGAACAGTCTTTGAAGAACTATCTTTCGTATCTTCTGCGATGATACCGGTTACAAATTTTTCACCAACAATTTCCTTTACAACTGTATCCCATAAAATAGGAATCTGCTGCTGTGCCAGACTTTTCTGGAGAAATTCTTCAGCCCGCAACTGATTTCTCCGGTGAACAAGAGTCACATCAACGCCGATATTTTTTAAATAGAGTGCCTCTGTCGCAGCCGTGTTTCCGCCTCCGACTACGACAACTTTTTTTCCATCTTTAAAGAAATACCCGTCGCAGGCGGCACAATAGCTTACCCCTTTTCCCTGAAATTGCAGTTCACCGGGAATATCTAGTTTCTTACTCTGAGCACCGGTAGTAATCAAGACAGCTTTTGCCGTATAGGCGGCTTTATTTGTCTTCACATGAAAGAGGTAATCTTTTTTTTCTATACTGAGAACCTCTTCTCCTTCACGAATGTCAGTATACTGAATGGCCTGCTGAGCCATCATATCCATCAGTGTTTTCCCGGCGATTTTGGTAAATCCGGAATAATTTTCAACGACCGGGGTAATGGCAACCTGCCCGCCGATATTTGCTTTATCAAGCACAACAGTGTCAAGACCACTTCGTTCAGTATAAATTGCAGCAGTAAGACCGGCCGGACCAGCACCAATGACAACCACATCTTTTTCAATCAGCTCTGATTGTTCAACCGGCTTAATCTTGACTGACGCGGCAGAAATAACTTCCTCAACAAAGACTTCTTCCGGCTGCAGGCCCTGACCGACGAGATTATCATCAATAAACAGTTGAGGTACAGACGTTGCGTTATATTTGGATGCAAGATCCTTGTTTTCGTAAATCTCTATAATTTCCAGATGGATCAAATCCTTTTTCTCAATTGCGACGGCAACCGCAAGAGCAGATTGCAGAGGGCAATAAGGACACGTTGGACTCACAAAGACTTTTACATTACGTTTATCGATAAGATCATCAAGCCTCTTTCGTGAATCATCGGTGAGAATCGACCGTCCGGTAGAAGCCATAAGGAGAGCGGCCATAAGGGTCTGGACTTCTTCACCCGCTGGGGCGCCGACAAAGCGAATATGATATTTTTCAGGCTGTATAATGAGTGTGGGAGATCTTGTAGCGTTAAATTTTTTTGAAAGCTCACCGCCGATATTTTCGAACTGAGGTACAATTTTTTCCGAAATCTGCGAGAGTTCAGAGAGCAACTTCCGGGAATATTCATTAAAGGTCTGATTTTCATCTTTTGACGTAAACACGAGTATCGTTACAGGATCTTTCATTTCAGCAAGGTCACGGTGCAGAATTTTTTTTGTATCGTCGTCGATTAATACGGGGCCTGATTCGTTCATGTGTAGCTCTCGCTTCTTATATCAGTCAATTGTACAATAATTTAAGAAACCTTATGACGGTTGTTTGTTTTTCTGGACAAGTTCAATAAATGTGTTCAGCATATCTTCCCTTTTCCGTGTCATTTCTTCCAGAGAGCCTATGAATTTTCTGTAAACAACAGCAGAATCATTTTGCATGCTTGCAAGGAGTGGCGTGCAAAAAAACCAGGTGCACCGGTAGGGACGAAGAGGTCTGGATACTGTACAACCATGACTTCCCATGAACCGACACGGATCTGAATCGACGCCGCTATTCCCAAATAGAGGTATTTCCAACCCGAGTGACAGAATATAAATAATATCCTCGTGCTCATAATATGCATGCTTGTTCACGCAACATACGGAAGTGCAGACGGAACAGACAGCTTCTGTATGTTTCTGGATGAAAGGATCAGCCATCTTTATAAAACGAAATAGTTCGAGTGCACATTTTTTAATTCTATAGAGATCATTATAATTACGGTTAAATACAGATTCTGTGTATGAACGAAAATTCCTCAGATCCGCATCCTTCAGATGACTTATTTTCAGGAGTTTCTTACTGTTTTTCACGCACGTGATCCACGATAAACGGATTATGTCCCATTTCGTAGGCAACAGTAGTTTCTTTCCCATGGCCGCAGAATATTCTGGTGTCGGCTGGCAGCGACATAATCCTTTTCAACGAAGTGAGTAGTTTTTCCTGATCTCCGCCAGCAAGATCCGTTCTGCCGACTGCACCAGAAAACAACGTATCTCCGGTAAATAATGTGTTGCCACTGTACAGACAAATACTGCCGGGGGAATGTCCCGGGGTATGCATGATCCGAAATGACGTATTGCCAATAGTGATTATGTCTCCCTCTCCTACGGTCTTGTCAGGGGATGGAAAATCATTCTGTTCATATCCCCATGATATGCAGTGCGTTTTTGTTTTTTCATATATCGCCTGTTCATCCAGATGCATAACAAGAAGTGCCCCATATGCATCTTTTAGTTCCCTGATTGCGCACACATGATCGAAATGAGCATGAGTCAAGACAATATATATCGGATGTAATCCATGTTCGTCTATTGTCGCACTGATCTTTTCGGGTTCGTCTCCGGGGTCGATAATAAGGGTATCTGCATCTGTGTCATCAGTTACGATATAGCAATTTACATCGAGCTGACCAGTAATGATGTTTCGTATGATCATATGATTACTTTTGAATATTGTAACCCAATTTCAGTTTATCGGCTATTTTTCTTGCGACATGAGCAAGGGAGTCGTCTCGTGCGCCAAACACGACATAATCAGACCATAGCCGAAGCTTATGAAAGATGATTTTTCGGTCTTCAATTACCTCAACTGACCTGCCAGACGCTCGGATACCATCGGCAAGCGTAGCGCTTGTAACATCTTCTGTAACAGTACCACCGGCATAATATATCGGCAGGAGTATGAGATGGTCTGAATCTCTCAGGTTTTCGGCGAAGACCCGAATGAACTCATTTTTTAACAGGCGGACCGGACTGTATCCGTGTGGCTGAAATATGAAACATATGCCGGCTGAAAGCCGTTGTGCTGTTGTCATAAGATTCATTATCTTGTGAGGATTATGTGCATAGTCGTCTATCACCAGATTCTTCTTATCGTTCAGATAAATATCAAATCTCCGCTCAAGTCCGGTAAATGCAGACAATGCATCAGCAATTCCGCTGGCAGCTATACCATATTCAAGGAGAAAAGCAATGCAGGCGATTGCATTGTACAGATTATATATTCCCGGCAGACACAATTCAAAAGGCTGATTTCTGACAGTAAATAGTGTTTTAAGAGGAAAGGAGCGTATGTTTTCTGCTGTATACCGTGATTTGTTCTGTATGGAAAAATATACTGGATTGCTGACAGAGCAGGCGGCAAGGTGTTTATCGTCATTGTTCAGAACAACAAATCCTTTCGTATTATCCGAAAGTTTTTCAAACATATGCGCAGTTTTATCGATAGAATGGTGATCGAGTCTCAGGTTTGTAATTATCGAATGCTCCGGGTTGAAATGTACTATCGTTCCATCAGATTCACAGGCCTCAATAATGAGGACAGGTGAATCGCCAACCATATAATTGCCGGCTCTCCGTGATGATGCGAACTGCTTTACCCGTCCGCCACCTATGAAATTCGCTCTCAGTCCCAGCTTTTCCATGAGAAATGCCAGCATGCCGGCAACGGTTGATTTACCGCTTGTTCCGGCAACAGCTATGGTCTGATATGCTGAAACCAGGTCAGCGAGAAATTCTGGTCGTGTCTTCCGGCTGATGGCCAGTTGACGCGCCCTGATCGAATCGGGGTTATGAGCTTCAACTGCTGTACTGAAGACAACCAGGTCGTAAGAATGCGACAGCGCTTTTCCATCCTGGGGCACAATAGTTATTCCGGCTCTCTGTAACTGTGAGCGAAGGGGATGGTCAGGGTTACTGTCAAAGAGACGGTCTGAACCGGTGACAGAATGGCCTTTGTCAGCAGAGAAGCCTGCAAGAGCAGATACACCACTGCCGCCAATGCCTGAAAAAAAGATCTTCAATGGTCAGCTTCAGTTGTGAAGAACAAATGACTTGATGCCTTCCTTCTCAAGTATGGTTCTGGACAGCTCGAGGGCCTTTTTATTATCATCAAACGTTCCTGCAAAAACTCTATGAATTGTTTTTTTATCAGCACTGATATGTTTTTCCATAAAGGCATCATATCCCTTATTTTTCAGTTTGCTGACCATGGCAGAGGCATTTTTCTCGCTGCCAAAAGCACCAACCTGAACAGAGAACCTCCCTTTTTTTGCAATAGCCTTCTTCCGGGACTTCTGAACCGGAGGGGTGACAGCGGGTTTCGAAACGGTTGCTGGAGGTTCGATCTTCTTTTCCCCCGCATCCGGGACTGTTTCCGGTGTGATTTTCTGAACAGGCTTGTCATCAAGGGAAAGGACTTCTTTTATTGTTTCGTCCTGAACACCTTCCTCTGCTTTGCGAGCCTCCTCAACAGGAGCGGTCGGCTGGACCTCTGAATCACCAAAAAATATTTTCTTCGTCAGGAAGGCACCTCCAGCAAGTCCCACGATTACGACTAATGCCGCCCCAATGAGAAGAGGGAATTTTTTCCTGTCTCCGTCTTCAGCAATGCCCTCAAAATCAAACTGATCGATATCCAGCGGTCCGGTATCGTCGTCAGCCGCGAGATTATCAACCGTATCCTTTGCAGACCCTGTTTCTTCATCCATATCCATACTGATAGGCTCTGTTTTGGGTTCCATATCTTCTTCGAAGGGAAGCTCAGAAAAGTCGGTTTCTTCATCTATGCTGAATTCATCCATGCTGTTGTCGTCGGGCAATGATTCTTCTGTATCAAGTGATCCAAAATCTTCATCAGCAATTTCGGGTTCGTCAACGTGTTTAAGATCAGCAGGTACATCCAACGGCACGGAAGACTCTGCAGCATCAGCAGAAAATTCTGTTATACCGGGATAATCCTGTCCTTCATCAAGTTCGAGAACATCATCCTGTGATGGTTCTGCTTCAGTTTTTAACAGACCGCCTGCGGTCATATCATCAGGTTCAGAAAAACCGGGCATTGTTGCTTCAGCCTCAATGGGCGTCTCCTCTTTAAAGGACAAAATCTCATCCTGCACTGCTTCAGCCTGTACAGCAGCCTCTTCATGATATGGTTCAGTGTCTTCATCGATTGGTAACGCTTCAGCTTCTTCAATTTCAGTTTCAGACAGTGTTTCTTCCTCAAATGCTGAAGCACTAACTCCACCAAGTATCTTATCGGCCTGCGCTGATAAAATTCCCGGTTCAGGAGGTTTTACAATTACGTCGACAATTCCTATGGTAACAGTATATCGAGGATCAAGTTCACCTTCATACGATATCATCATGATGACAGGTGCTTTTTCCAGACCTTCTATGGAATGAATTGCCTTGCTCGCTTTCAATCCATTTGATCCCTGTAAAAGGAGGCTTAAATATATGAGGTCCGGCATCGCCTGCTGAGCCTTGTCTATCCCCTCCTGAACACCAGCGGCAGGGATCACTTCATACCCCTTTTCCTGAAGTGTCTGCGCAATAGTGTTTATAACTTGCCGGTCATCATCAACAACAAGTATTTTCTTCTTTCCTGTCATAATCGTTGATATCTACCCCCTCTCTCAAGCTCTATAGGCAACTTTCCAGTATTATACTATTTTTTTCTCTGATTATACACCATAAGATAATATATGGGATATAGCAAAATTATCACTCATGTCCTGCCTATCCTGGCACAGATATCTTCTCTTTTCTTCGGCGCAGCAGATCGTTCGTCCTGACCTTTGAAGGAACCGGAATGAGAATGAAATCCTGATTCCGTGCCGTGCGGATGTTTTCCCCCCTTTCGTTTTTCATAGAAGAGATGATAAACTCTCTCTCTTCATATCCCGGGGTAAGATATTCCACCGTATCACCGCAATCCAGTCTGTTTCTCAATCCTACTTTTGCGGTATCGCCATATGTTTCATATATCACGCCAACCAGATCATGAGTCATCCGGTAGCTTTCCCCGTCGAAATTATAATCGTTGTCAGGCTGGCTACCAAAAAACATACCAGTGGTGTAGCCTCTGCTGCTGAACATGGAAAGCTCTGTCAGCCACCGATTCTTTACCACATAGTCACTATCAGCTGCCATAGCATCTATTGCTTCCCGATATGTCTTAACAAC
>JBFGJU010000040.1:0-11730 GCA_041577035.1 Thermodesulfovibrionales bacterium
CGCAACTCTTTTCAGGAACACTTCGGGGATGCGGACTGTGCGATTATTGAAGGCAATAGGGGCCTTTATGATGGTATGGATGTCACCGGCACGTTCAGTACGGCTGAGCTTTCAAAGATATTGAAGGCTCCGGTAATTCTTATCCTCGATTGCACCAAAGTGACGAGAACAGCCGGTGCCATGGTGTATGGTATACAGCGGTTTGACCGTGCGGTCGACATTGAGGGAGTCATACTCAACCGGATAGCAGGCAGCCGGCATGAAAATATCATCAGAAAAACCATAAAAAAATACTGTCGCATACCGGTCCTCGGGGCAATCCCCAAGCTGGCGGACGGAATTCTCCTTGAAAGGCATATGGGGCTGACCCCGTTTCAGGAGCACCCGGATAAAGAAGCAATAATCACGTCTGCTTCAGATATTGCAGAGCAGTATCTTGACCTGAACCGGATATATACTATTGCACGGGGTGCGTCGCCTCTTCCATCATCGTCTGTCAGAACGAAACATGCCCGTCCACAATCAAGCATCCAGGATCAGGAACCCCGCACAATCATCGGCATTGTCAGGGATTCTGCCTTCCAGTTTTATTATCCTGACAATGTTGAAGCTCTTGAAAAAAGGGGGGCGCGGCTTGTTGAAATAAGCGCGCTTCATGAAAAGCACGTAGGGAATATTGATGCCCTGTATATCGGCGGGGGCTTTCCAGAAACTCATGCCATATCACTGGCAGAGAATACCCGTTTCAAGAAATCGCTCAAGAGGGCGGTTGAAAACGGCCTCCCGCTCTATGCTGAATGCGGCGGCCTGATATATCTGGGAAAGGCGCTCAGGCTTGGCCCGAAGACATATCCGATGGCTGGTATATTTCCGGTGACGTTCTGCCTGGAGAAGGTACCGCAGGCCCATGGATATACCGTGGTAGAGGTTAAAAGAGAGAACCCGTTTTACAAACGGGGAACGGTTCTGAAAGGCCACGAATTCCATTATTCACGCGTGGTGAAAAGTGGCAGAAAAGCGGGTATGCAGTATTCCTTCATGATGAAGCGGGGGCAGGGGATCATTGATCATCTGGACGGACTCTGTTACAGAAATGTTCTGGCCACATACACTCATATTCATGCGCTCGGTACTGATACATGGGCAGACGGTCTTGTGAGCAGTGCCATGAAATACCGAAAGACAGTTAACAAAAACAGCAAGGGGTGATCCCGTAAAGTCGCGAAGCGACCACGGGATAGAAACAGGCAAAGACAGAAAAAGGCAGGGTAAGGAGAAAATCGCAAAGCGCATCCAGCCTACGCTATTCAGCTCCGACGGACAAGAAGCGCAAGGCATATAGCGAAAAACCTATGACATTAAGAAAAAGAATCACAGAACTCCTTGAGCAGAACAATATGCAGGAATTAATCGCTCTTTCAGAGAAAGAACATGGCATATTCCGGATCCTGATCTCACTGGCCTATGACAAAAATCAACTGCTCTGCTGGAGGGCAATAGAAGCTTTAGGTATTATTTCAGGGAATATGGCGCAGAAAGAACCGGAACGGATCAGAAACCTTATAGGACGGCTCTTGTGGACCATACGCGAAGAATCAGGTGGCATCGGGTGGAGCGCGCCTGAAATGCTCGGTGAGATAGTCCGAAATTCCCCTGACGTCTTTTCTGACATTGGACCGATTATCTCGTCATTTTATGACGAAGAAATGTTGAAAAGGGGTGTGCTCAGGGCCCTTGTACGGATTGGGGACATACGGCCTGATCTCATTCAGAATTCAGCTGTTCTGGTCGAACCGTCCCTCGATAATGAAGATGCTCAGGTGCGCGCATATGCGATACGGCTTGCGGGCTGTCTGCGATTAACAGCCTGTATCAACGACATAAAACATCTCCGGGATGACAAAAATGAAATTACTGTTTATGAAAACGGGGGTCTCAGGACGATGAATGTAGGAGATATTGCAAAAGAAACTGTTATACTGTTACAGTCGAGTGCATAGGAATTATGGCAAAAGGAGAGACTGACCTTAATGTATTACAATGTCCGTTCTGTAAGCTCCTGATAGGGGAGCCCTATGAAATAGACACCGGCCTGGGCAGTACATTCCTTGGCGGAAAATGCTCATGCGGAGCGGTCTATGGGTATGATCGGGGAGGACACAGTCTTGGCGAGATGTATGTTGATGTCCTGGTGTACGCATGCAATGGTGATTGGGACAGGGCATGGAGTCTCATTCCCGATAAAGACTATTATGTTCATGAATTGAGTTTTGACAGCAGAAGGAACAGATTGTCTGCTGCGACAAGAAGGATACAGCCCACGTTTCTGTTTATCCATGTTAAGGATCCTGAAACAGAATAAACAGAATAAATACATTGTAATCACGGCCTATTTGCCTGATCGGTACCCCGGAAACAATTTCATTTCCAGCGGTACATAATTAACTGATAAATAAAGATGATTTTGTGATAAGTTTTTTTTATTTGACCATTGATGGCCATCTGTATTACTGTTTATAGCCTATCTGTTAACTTGCATGATAAACAAATTAGGAAATATAATAATTATGGTATTTACTGTTTTTAATTTTTCCTTTTTGGGAGTGCATCCCACGAGATTCACAACTTTAGCATAACGAAAGGGGGCCAAGAAATATGGCAACACTGGAATTTGGAGGACAATCGGTCGAAGTTGATGAGGAAGGATATCTTACAAACCTCGACGACTGGTCAAAAGAACTTGCAGAGCATATGGCAACTGAGGATGGCATTACTCTGTCCGAAGCGCACTGGGAAGTAATAAATTTCCTCAGGGATTACTTTCAGAAGTATCAAATCGCGCCCATGATCAAAATACTTGTTAAAGAAATTGGTAAGACCATGGGGCCTGAAAAAGGCAATACAAAATACCTGTATGAGCTGTATCCGGCCGGACCGGCAAAGCAGGCATGCCGGTATGCCGGGCTTCCGAAGCCAACGGGCTGCGTTTAGTTATAAAAAAAGCGGGTAACGAGCGTTCTGTGATCAGCATGGTAGCTCGTTACTCGTTGTCTGTTTGGTTATATAATACCAATTCATTATTTTTTATCTGAAGGGGATTATTACTCTTTTGGTGTACTCTCATATATATGCTTGTCTTTTTTGGGCGCGCAATACAGACTATTGTCTCTGTAATTCTGCGAGGAGCTGGTAACAGTGCAGATGACGCTGAAGGACTCTTTGTATGAACGAAAAGAAGATATCCTCGAGAAATGGTTTGAACGTATTATCGATGCGTACCCTCCTGACACATCACGTTTTCTAAGAGACCAGAAAGACCGCTTTGCCAATCCGGTCGGCGCGACTATTTCCAGGGGACTTGAAGGCATATTTGAGGAAATTCTGAAAGATGAACAGGATCAGGCAAAAGTCTCGGTATTCATTGACAACATTATCAGGATCAAGGCTGTGCAGAACTTCAATCCCTCCCAGGCCATTTCATTTATTTTTCTGCTCAAAAATATCATCAGGGATGAACTGGCAGGGGACGCGCTCCACAATCTCGACGCTGATGAGTTGCTTGCCCTTGAGTCTCAGATAGACGGCCTGGCTCTTATGGCCTTCGATATCTTTATGAGCTGCCGTGAAAAGATTTACGAGATAAAGTCCAATGAAGCACGGGACATGACATTCAGACTTTTACAGAGGGCCAACCTGTTAAAGGAAAAACCGCATCATGTAGCTGATGATATGAATGATGTAAAACAATAGAACGAAATGAAAGGAGGTACCTAAATGCATATAGCGGTCCCGTTTTTTGCGGTTATTTTTCTCGTGCTGATGGTCTATGCCGGAATAGAGGCAGCTAATCTGCACGTGCTCTTCGGCATTGTCATACCCTATGCAGCTTTTACCGTGTTCGTGCTCGGATTCATATTCCGCGTTGTACATTGGGGGCGCTCTCCTGTGCCGTTCAGAATTCCGACAACCTGTGGTCAGCAGAAATCACTTCCCTGGATAAAGGCGAGCACAGTTGAAAACCCGTCATCAACATTTGGGGTAATCGTCAGAATGGCTCTCGAAATTTTCTTCTTCCGTTCGCTCTTCAGGAACTTGAAGACTGAAATGAGTGAGGACAGAGTGGTGTATGGTTCTGCCAAATGGCTCTGGCTGGCGGGACTGGCATTTCACTGGTCCTTTTTGATTATCGTTATCAGACACTTCAGATTCTTTCTTGGAGAGATTCCTTTTTTCATGGGAATAATTGAGAGTCTGGATGCCTTTTTGCAGATAGGGACTCCCCTGCTGTATACAACCGACATCATTATCCTGGGAGCTGTTACCTATCTGTTCCTCAGGAGGGTTGCTATTCCTCAACTCAAGTATATCTCGCTGGCTGCTGATTATTTTCCCCTGTTCTTAATATTCGGCATAGCCCTTTCAGGGGTTCTCATGCGGTATTTTTTCAAAGTTCATGTTGTGGGTGTTAAAGCACTGACCATGGGCTGGTTAAGCCTGTCACCGGCTATCCCGGAAAATGTAGGTGTTATATTTTATATTCACCTGTTCCTTATATCAGTCCTGCTTGCCTATTTCCCGTTCAGCAAACTGATGCACTTGGGCGGGGTCTTCCTCAGTCCTACGAGAAATCTCGTAAATAATAACCGCATGAAGAGACATGTGAATCCCTGGAATTATCCTGTCCACGTGCATACGTACGAGGAATATGAAGAAGAATTTAGAGATAAAATGAAAAGTGTCGGATTACCGGTCGAAAAGGAGTAACTATGGCTAAACTTCCAAAACCAGAAGAACTGGCAAAAGTAGATTTTAGGCCTCCAAAAACAGGATGGATGGATACCCCCGTAAACATAAAACCAGGTACGTTCTGCTGGGGAGCAAAGGCAAAGAACCTTCAGGTTGTTGATTTCCCGAACGCCCGGGACTGGAATCCTACCGAGGATGACTGGAAACTCCCGAATGAATGGGAAGGCACGGTGCTGGAAGCCATGGCAGACCGGCTGTCAAAATACCGTTCGTTTAAGCTCTTTCTGGATATCTGTGTGAGATGCGGAGCCTGTGCAGATAAGTGCCATTTCTTTATCGGTACCGGCGATCCCAAGAATATGCCTGTGCTCAGAACCGAGCTGTTACGGTCAGTATACAAGAAATATTTTACGAATTCAGGAAAAGTCCTTGGAAAACTTGGGGGCGCACGGGAACTTACGTACGATGTGTTGAAGGAATGGTGGTATTATTTTTATCAGTGTACTGAGTGCAGACGGTGTTCTGTATTCTGCCCGTATGGTATTGACACAGCAGAAATAACATTAATGGCCCGGGAGTTTATTAATCTGCTGGGCCTCGGTACTGACTGGATTTCGGGTCCGGTTTCGAATTGCTACACAAAGGGAAATCATCTTGGTCTCGAACCCCATACCATCACGAGCAGTGTCGAATTTTTCCTGGACGATATAGAGACGATAACAGGTATCAAGGTTGAGCCGACCTTTAACAGAAAAGGTGCAGAGATACTCTTTGTCACCCCATCAGGCGACCTCTTCGCAGACCCGGGCACATACACTGCCATGGGGTATCTCATGCTTTTCCATGAACTGGGACTTGACTATACCTGGAGCACGTACGCTTCTGAAGGTGGCAATTTCGGTTTCTTTACGTCAAATGAGATGGCGAAGAGACTGCATTATAAAATTTATGCCGAGGCAAAGCGGTTAGGGGTGAAATATATCATCGGAGGCGAATGCGGCCACATGTGGAGGGTCATACACCAATACCTTGACACATGGCACGGACCTGCTGATTTTCTTGAAGTGCCCACGTCCCCGATAACGGGCACGGTGTTTGAAAATGCACGATCGACAAAGATGGTTCATATCACGGAGTTCACTGCTGACCTTATAAAAAAAGGCAAGCTTACCCTTGACCCTGGCAGAAATGACCATCTGAAGCTGACCTACCATGACTCCTGTAATACTGCGCGGGGCATGGGGCTTCTCGAGGAACCCCGGTATATTATCAGGAATGTCTGCAACCACTTTTATGAAATGCCGGAGAATACCATCAGAGAGAGAACATTCTGCTGCGGGAGCGGCACGGGACTGAATGCATCAGAAAATATGGAACTGAGAATGCAGGGTGGCCTGCCACGGGCCAATGCGGTAAAGCATGTGCATGAAAAATACGGAGTAAACATGCTCGCGAACATCTGTGCAATTGACCGGGCGACGCTGAAGGCGTTAATGGATTACTGGGTCCCGGCAGTTGGTGTTACCGGTATTCATGAACTCGTCGGAAATGCCATGGTGATGACAGGGGAAAAGGAGCGGACACAGGATCTGCGACTGGAACCCCTTCCCGGAAAGGAGGGTAATGAGTAATGTATGACGGTAATAAAATAATAATCGGTCTGGTTATCTTCGGTCTTCTCATTATCTCCCCCATTCTCTATAACACCATAGGGAAGGCGAGCGTTCCGCCTGAACCGGATATTAACACGCCGGAAATCAACAAGATGATTGAAAAAAAATGCGTTGAACCAAAATCGTTTATGCGGGCCAACCACATGCAGATTCTGAATGACTGGAGGGATGAAGTGGTACGTGTTGGCAAGACAAGGACCTATGTAAACGGTGAAGGAAAAGAATTTAACATGAGTCTTCAAAATACCTGCATGAAGTGTCATTCGAACAAAAAGAATTTTTGTGATAAATGCCACACTTATATGGCAGTAAAACCGTACTGCTGGGACTGCCATATCGCGCCAAAGGAGAAGACGACATGAGTATGGACAGAAGACAATTTCTAAAAATTGCGGGTCTCACAACGATAGCGGGCGTTGGCGGTCCGGCCGTTGTTGCGGGGATGAAGGAACGACTGCTTGAGGCCTCTGAACTCGTGGATGTCCCTGGGCGTTCCGGAGCACTGACCGCGCAACGGTGGGGCATGGTCGTCGATATGAGCAGGTTCAGGACAGAGGCGGACAGACAAAAAGTAATTGATGCCTGTCACCATATCCATAATGTCCCTGATTTCGGAAATCCCAAGGATGAGATTAAATGGATCTGGCCTGAAACGTATGAACATGCGTTCCCGGGGCGCGAGGATGAATACATGCCGCATGCATTAAAGGAAATGCCGTTCCTTGTGCTCTGCAATCACTGCGCCAATCCTCCCTGTGTCAGGGTCTGCCCGACAAAGGCGACGTTCAAAAGAAAAGACGGCATCGTGATGATGGATATGCATCGCTGCATTGGATGCAGATTCTGCATGGCTGCCTGTCCATTTGGCGCCCGGAGCTTTAACTGGCGGGACCCGCGCGGGAAAGACGCACAGGGCAGACCGTTTATCAGAAAAGATAATCCTGAATATCCCACGCGGACGATCGGTGTTGTGGAGAAGTGTACGTTCTGCACAGAACGGCTTGCAAAGGGGCTTCAGCCGGCATGCGCCGAGGCATCGAACGGCGGGCTGGTATTTGGTGACCTCGAAGACGAGAACTCAAATATCAGAAATAAACTGAGGAACCACTTTACGATCAGACGGAAGACAGAGCTTGGGACGAGCCCCAGTGTCTATTATGTGATAGGAGGTACTGAACATGTTTGAAAAAGCATTGCAGGGAAATAAATCATACTGGATATGGATCTTTGTTCTGCTTGCCATAACAGGAGCTGGTTTTCTTGCTTACCTCCGGCAATTTACGTATGGACTGGGTATTACCGGAATGAGCCGGGATGTTTCGTGGGGATTTTATATTGGTCAGTTCACTTTTCTCGTCGGAATAGCAGCATCCGGTGTTATGCTTGTTCTGCCGTACTACCTGCATAACTATAAGAAGTTCGGCCGGCTGGTAATCCTGGGAGAGTTCCTGGCCATATCCGCGGTTATTATGTGTATCCTGTTCATTTTTGTTGATCTCGGACAACCACGACGGGTAATGAATGTTATGCTGTATCCCACTCCGAACTCAGTTATGTTCTGGGATATGGTTGTTCTGCTCGGCTACCTTATATTAAACGTTATTATTGGGTGGACGGTTCTGGGTGCGGAGCGCAAAGGCACACCACCGCAGGGGTGGGTAAAGCCATTAATTTATCTTTCTATCGCATGGGCACCGAGTATCCACACGGTTACTGCGTTTCTCTATGCGGGTCTGCCCGGAAGACATTTCTGGCTCTCAGCTATTATGGCTGCGCGTTTTCTGGCATCTGCATTTGCATCTGGTCCGGCACTGCTTATTATCCTGGCGCTCATCATCAGAAGGGTAACCCGGTTTGATCCGGGCAGGGAGGCCATTCAGACACTCGGGAAGATCGTCACGTATTTTATGCTAACAAATGTGTTTTTCCTCGGCCTCGAATTCTTTACTGCATTTTACAGTGGTATACCGGGACATATGCATACCTTCCAGTACCTGTATGCCGGCATAGACGGACATGACAAGCTTGTCCCGCTCATGAGGATTTCGAGTGTGCTTGCAGTGTTAGCGGTCGCCCTTCTCATCTTCCCCAAGATCCGCGCGAATGAGAAGATGCTGGCTCTGGCTTCTGTTGCCGTGTTTATCTCATTATGGATAGACAAGGGATTTGGCCTGGTTGTAGGAGGATTCATACCGAATATGTTTGAGAAGGTGGTTGAGTACTGGCCTACCGGTCTTGAGATGTTAATCTCACTTGGTGTGTGGGCGATCGGGTTGCTGGTACTTACTGCGCTCTATAAGATTGCGATCTCGGTAAAGGAAGAGGTCGAGCTATAGTTCATAAAAGGTGTGTAATTGTAATTGTGACACTAAAATACTTATAATTTTCAGAATTATTCTGGCTGAAAAGAAGGAGGATGTCTCATGTTTATGGTAACTGTGAATGCTGACACCTGTGAAGGCTGTGAAGAATGCGTCAATAACTGTCCGGTGAGCGTCTTTGAGATGCAGGATAGCAAGGCGGTCGTTGTTGAGGGAGATATCTGTGAAGGATGTGAAACCTGCGTAAGTGTCTGTCCCTCGACGTCTGTAACGCTCCAGGAAATGTAACAGGTTATTACTAAGAATTCAGAAAAAAAGGCAGACTGCATAGTCTGCCTTTTTTTCTGACGCACGTTTTTATTTAACCAGTTTTGATAGTGTTCTGAACTCGTCTGTGCCCGCCTTCTCAAGAAGCTGGAATAACACGGTTTCAGTGCTCGTAATTACTGCTCCCGCATCCCGCATCATCTCGATTCCTGTCTTGAAATTCTGTTTTGTCCTCGAACAGACTGCGTCTTTTACTACATGTACGGTGTAACCTTTCCTGAGCAGTCCGAGACAGGTCTGGAGCACACAAATATGAGTTTCCATGCCGGTCAGGATGATCTGCCTCCGCTCCTCTGTGTCAATCCGGCCTGAAAAAGCAGGCTCAGCGCAGCAGTCAAAGGTTATTTTTTCGACAGGCTGGTAGGACTCAATGGGCTCTGTAATCTCCCTTACGGTAGGCCCGAGCCCTTTTGGATACTGTTCGGTTACGATGACGGGCATGGCAAAGAGTTTTGCCGCTTCAACAAGGATTTGACACCGCGAGATTACCTGCTCTTTCTCGGTCATTACCGTTGCCAGCTTCTCCTGGATGTCAACGATGAGGATAATGGCGTTTTCTTTTTTAAGGGTAAATTTGTCCATACTTATCATGAATGTCTCTCAAAACAAAAATCTCAGATTCCCCTCCAGAAAAAAGTCTGCAGGGGAATCTGAGATGGAGGGGCTATGGTTTACAGCCGTTCTTTTACGAGGTTATCAACGACTGAAGGATCCGCAAGCGTTGATGTATCACCGAGTTCTTCAACCTGACCCCAGGCGATTTTTCTCAGTATCCTTCTCATGATCTTTCCGCTTCGTGTCTTGGGCAGACCGGGTGCAAACTGAAGCTTGTCAGGTTTTGCAATAGGGCCTATGACTGTTCTGACATGCCCGACAAGGATCTTTTTCAGATCTTCAGAGGGGTTCTGGCCTCCCTTGAGCGTTACATATACATAAATGCCCTCGCCTTTTATTTCATGAGGGAATCCGACGACAGCAGCTTCGGCAACTGATTCATGACTCACCAGGGCTGACTCAATTTCAGCAGTACCGATACGGTGCCCTGATATATTAATAACATCATCGATTCTCCCCATGAGCCAGTAATCTCCGTCCTGGTCAAACCGCGCGCCGTCACCGGTCATATACGTACCGGCAAACCGTGAGAAGTAGACTTCTTTTACCCGTTTGTTCTCAGGATCCCCGTAGGTTCCCCTGATCATGCCCGGCCAGGGTTTTTCAATAACGAGATATCCTCCCTCATTGACTCCTGCCGGAGAACCGTCTTCCTTTACAACTTTTGGCACCACTCCGGGGAAAGGCCTGTTTGCAGAGCCCGGCTTGAGCGTCATGGCACCGGGCAGCGGAGTGATAAGTATGCCGCCGGTTTCTGTCTGCCACCAGGTATCAACAATCGGCAGTTTGCCTTTGCCAACGTGCGTGTGATACCACATCCATGCCTCAGGATTAATCGGTTCACCAACCGTGCCGAGAAGCCTGAGAGAGGACAGGTCATATTTCTTGACCCATTCTTCACCTTCTCTCATAAGCGCCCGAATAACGGTCGGGGCAGTATAAATGATGTCGACCTGATATTTGTCACAAATCTTCCAGAACCGTCCGGCATCCGGATAGGTTGGAATACCTTCAAACATGATGCTGGTTGCCCCGGCTGAAAGCGGTCCGTACACAATGTAACTGTGTCCGGTAACCCAGCCGATATCAGCTGTGCAGAAATGAATGTCTTCGTCATGATAGTCAAAGATCCATTTAAAGGTAAGGTTCGTATACAAGAGATAGCCGCCGGTAGTATGGAGCACTCCTTTTGGCTTTCCTGTTGAGCCGGATGTATAGAGGATAAACAGCGGGTCTTCAGCATCCATCTGTTCGGGCTCACAATAATTTGAAATATCTTCAGCACTCATTTCCTCGTGCCACCAGAAATCCCTGTCAGGGACCATATCTGTTCCGTCAGACCGTTTTACAACAAGCACTTTCTGAACAGTTGGACATTCCTCAATCGCGGTGTCTGAATTCGTCTTGAGCGGTACATGCCTGCCTCCCCGTACGCCTTTGTCTGCAGTGACCACGAGCGTGGATTGACAGTCCTGAATCCGGTCTCTTAAAGCCTGAGAACTGAATCCGCCGAACACAATGCTGTGGATTGCGCCCAGACGCGCGCACGCAAGCATGGCTATCGCGAGTTCCGGTATCATCGGCAGGTACAGAGTGACCCGATCACCCTTTTTGACCCCGTGCTTTTTAAGGACATTGGCAAAACGGTTGACTTCGGTATACAGCTGCTGATACGTATAGGTCTTGTACGAGCCGTCATCAGCCTCCCAGATAATTGCGGCCTTGTTCCGAAGCGGTGTATTTACATAACGGTCGAGGCAGTTATACGAGGCATTCAGCTTGCCTCCCTGGAACCATTTGATTTCAGGCTTATCAAAATTATATTCGAGCACTTTGTCCCATTTCTTAAACCACGTAAGGTTTTTTTCCGCCATCTCAGCCCAGAAGCCCTCGGGATCTTCAATCGATCGTTTATAGAGTTTCTCGTATTCTTCCATACTGCCGATGTGCGCTTTCTTGCTGAATTCTTTTGAGGGAGGAAACGTACGCTGCTCCTCCATAAGGACAGATATGCTGTCTTTTTGCGATTCTTTGTTGGACATGCCTCA
>JBFGJU010000041.1:0-11622 GCA_041577035.1 Thermodesulfovibrionales bacterium
CTACGATTACTTTTGATGAATCACTGGAGGCAATTTGCAGGAGAACCTGAATGCCTGATTTCTTTTTCGCAGTATCGCTGTCGAATCTGATCGCTTTCACTCCAAACGAATCACTCAAAACTTCCTGTATCTTTTGAGTCCCAGCACCAAGCATTTCAAGGTTATAACCAGTGCATCTGCTGCATCGTTCGGGCACCTCACGAGATTCACCGCAGTAATGACATTTAAGGGAAGCGTCATTCTTATGCAGAATAAAAGGAATGTTACAATGACTGCAGCTTTCAATATTATCGCAGTCCCGGCAGTGAAAAAGGGTTGTATACCCCCTTCTATTAATTACAAAAATAATTCGTTTGCCTTCTTTTAATCTGTTTCGTGATGTGATATAAACTGATCGTGAGAACATCGGTTTTATCATTTTTTCAAATCGCATGTCGATGAGTGTGATCCTTGGGCGTTTTGGGAGGAATGAAGGCGTTAATAGTCTGTATTTGCCCGTTAGGGCATTGGAATATGAATCGACCGAAGGGTTTGCAGAAAGGAGATAAACCGGCGTTTTCTCCATAAATCCTCTCATTACGGCAACATCTCTTAGGTTATATCGTACTCCCTCTTCTAGTTTGTATGAACTACTGTGCTCATTGAGCACTATGATCGAACGGACATCTTTCAGGGGAGCGAATAGCGCAAATCGTGTTCCGACAACGACAGTGTATTTACCGGATAAAATCCCCTCGATGTATGCTGACCGCCTGCCTCTAGAAATTTCTCCGTGTAATATACATATGTTACCCTTGCAATGCTTCTCAAGAGAATTAAAGATACGATTTGCATGTGATACCTCGGGGAGCAGGATTATGGTAGTCTTATGTTTTTTGAGAAAGGTCGGTAACAGTGAATATGCGAACAACAGAGATGGTGCATGAATCAGAAAGGTATGGTAATTGGAAATGGAAAAAGATTTTGTAATGTTCGTAATATCGTCATCAATTATGTCCATAAAATCAATGCTGCCATAGGAAGATATATCTTTTTTAGTTTTTCTCATCCGGGTTTTTTCGAACAGTTCTCGAGGAAAAGACTGCATCACGATACTGCCTTCGGTGGCTATATAATAATCAGACAGCCATCTCAGCAGCTTCAGGAGCCCGTTGCCGAGAACCGCCGATTCACCATGGATTTCATTAAAATATTTTATTGAGCCTTTGGGAGGCAAATCTTTTCTTTCCAGCAGAATACCTTTCATAATCTTGTTTTTTAGCGGAGCCGAGACAACCATGCCCGGCTGTACGGTACGCTCGTATGACTTCGGGCATCTGTACGTTAAGGGAGGAAGATTTATCGGGAAAACTATATCGAAATATTTCATAGAGGATTTTAGCATAATGGAGACGTGTTCTGTGATTTCGCCTCGAATGGGGACCTGTCAGCTGCCAGTTCCTTCAGTGGGGCGGCGTATAACCACGGAGGTATTTCAACTCGAAATATCTCTATGGACGATTATTATCTCTCTGTTTTTCTTGGAAATGTGTTTTGCAACTGCTTCAATTATTGCCGGGGAGCGGTGGTTCCCGCCCGTGCATCCGACAGCTATAGAAAGATATGCTCTGCCTTCTTTCACATACTGGGGCAGAAGAAAATCGAGGAGGTCCTTTATTTTTAACATAAATAATTTTGATTCCCTGTGCTTTAAAACATAGTGAGACACAGTTTTATCAGTACCGGTAAGATGCTTTAATGTCGGTACAAAATTCGGATTGGGCAGGAATCGCACGTCAAAGAGAAGATCGATATGATCAGGTGCACCATACTTGAAGCCGAATGAAATAAGGCTGACCGTTAATTCCTGTGCATCTCTCTTAGGAAACGTGATAGATGATATGTATTTTCTGAGCTGATGAGGCGTAAACGATGATGTTTCAATGATCCTGTCAGCTTTTTTCCTGAGCACAGCAAGACTCTTTCTTTCGGAACGGATCGCATCCCTTAACGTGCCTCCGAGAGGGTGTGGTCTTCGTGTTTCTTTAAACCTTCTAATGAGAACATCAGTTTCCGCTTCAAGAAATAATATTGTAATAGTATATGCTTTCCCGAGCGTTTTAATAACCGAATCAATATCAGAAAGAAAGCCTTTTTCGCGAATATCAATACCAACAGCAATATTTCGACTTCTAATATCATCGGATATTTTCGATACCAGTGCAGTAACGAGAGAAACCGGCAAGTTATCAACACAGAAGAAATCCAGATCTTCCAAAGATCGCAAGGCAACTGTTTTGCCCGAGCCGGAAAGCCCGGTTATAAACACGATGTGAGAATTTAATTCTGAAATGCGGCCCTTTTCTGTCTTTTTGTTTTTTTTCTGGATCACTAAGGAACTGTTATTTTACCGGTTCTATAAGTCCAAAATTACCATCTTTGCGGCGATAGATAACATTAATATCTCCGCTTATAGCATTCAGAAAAACAAAAAAATCCTTATCAAGCAGTTCCATCTGCATAGATGCTTCGTCGGCACTCATCGGTTTTAGTTCGAACCGTTTGTTTTTGATAATCATTCCACTTTCTCTAACGACAGATGATTCAATATTTTCACCCGAACTTTTGTCGGGAAACCTTCTGTGAGAGACCATTTTTTCTTTGTATTTTTTTATCTGCCTTTCAAGTTTTTCCGAAACTTCGTCGATAGATGAATAAATTTCTTCGGTAACACCCTCTGCCTGAATCAATACACCATTTACTTTTAAAAGCACTTCAGCCTTATGGCGATATTTTTCGATACTGAGCGTTACGACCGCCTCTGATATATCGGAAAGATAACGCTCGAACTTCTTTATTTTGCCTCCGGCATATTTTTTCAATGCAGGTGTAATGTCAAGATGTTTGCCGTTGATAATGATATTCATAGTATTCTCCTTTTTAACGAGAGTTTGGTGTGTCGGCGATAAAACGTTTTCGTTGGGAGTGAGAAGGAATTCTTAATTCTTCTCTGTATTTCGCGACTGTCCTTCGTGCAATCGTTATATTCTTGTTTTTTAATAGTTCGACGATATGCATGTCACTCATCGGTTTGCGAGAATCTTCTTCTGAAATGATCCGCCGTATCATTTCCTTGATCGATGTTGATGAGACGCCTCCTAACTCACCCTGAATTGAATTGCTGAAAAAATACTTGAAGCTAAAAATACCATCCGAACATGCCAGATACTTGTTCGACGTGACACGGCTGACCGTACTTTCATGGAGATTCAGTTCCGTGGCGATGTCTTTAAGATTCATCGGCTTAAGATGATGTATGTCCTTATCGAAGAAATCTTTTTGGAAATTCAAAATGGACTCTGTAACCCTGTAAATAGTCTTGTTTCGCTGATCCAGACTCTTGAGCAGCCATATTGCTGACCTGAGTTTTTCTTCCAGAAACTGCTTGTCATCCTTGGAAAGGGTTTGTTTCTGTTTCAGTAATTTTTGATAATAACTGCTGATCCTTAATCTGGGCAATCCCTCGTCATTCAAAACGATCTGATAGCCGTTATCAGTTTTAACGATATACACATCAGGAATGACATAGTTGGTGGCAGCGGCGGACAAGTTTCTGCCGGGCTTAGGCTCAAGTCCTTCTATGATCTTTACCGCTGAAATTACCTCATCAAGAGTAACATTGTATAATTTGGCGATTTCAGCATATTTCTTTTTCCCGACAAAATCAAGATTATGTATTACGATATTTTCAACAAGAGTTCCCTGAAGATTGAGTAATTCTAACTGTAACCTGAGACATTCCGTAATATTTCTTGCCCCTACGCCAGGAGGATCAAAGCTTTGAATTAAAGCAATGGCTTTTTCGACGGCTTCACTACCCCTCTTCGTCAGTTCTATGAGTTCCTCTACCGAAAGATGCAGATAACCATTTTCATCAAGGTTACCGATAATCATTCTGCCCAAACTTCTCATATCTTCGTCTGCCTTAGAAAGTCGGAGTTGCCAGGAAAGATAATCATATATGTCTGTAGTATTGCTGAGAAAATATTCAAAAGAGGGTTTTGCCGTGTTGCCTGGGGTAAAGTATCCGAGGTCTCTTCCGTCTGATCCTCTTTCTTCGAAGTAATCCTCTGAAGCAAAACGAATCATCTTCTCAAGGGGCAACTCAGAGTCATCATGATCCTGATCATCATATGACTCAACCATTTCCTTTTCTTCCTGAGGTATTTCCTCGGTAGTAGCAGCATCCGCTGCTTCAAGGAGAGGATTTTCGGTCAGCTCATTCGTCAGGGTCTGGGATAACTCCAGTTGTGGCATATGAAGCAGTTTTATCGCTATCTGGAGCTGCGGAGTCAATACCAGTTTCTGCGAAAGTTTTAATTCAAGACGACTTTCCAAGGCCATTACAGCTTAAACTCCTCCCCTAAATATACTTCTTTTACTCTGGGCATGCTAATCAGCTCGTCAGGAGCACCCTCATCAAGAATTTCGCCATTATTTATGATATAAGCCCTGTCGGTGATTGAAAGGGTGTCTCTTACATTGTGGTCTGTGATGATTATCCCGATTCCCTTATTTTTAAGATATGAAAGCATTTTCTTCAATTCAATAATTGCTATAGGATCAATGCCTGCAAAGGGTTCATCAAACAGTATGAAGGTTGGCTGGGTTGCAATTGCCCTGGCTATTTCAGTGCGTCTCCTCTCCCCGCCGGAAAGCCGATACCCATACCGTTGTGATGCTTCCAGAAGATTAAATTCTCTGAGTAACCGCGACACCCGGGAATTGGTTTCTGCGTCTGAATATCCTGCAATTTCGAGTACAGCCTTAAGATTATCCTCAACAGAGAGTTTTCTGAAAATTGAGGGTTCCTGAGGGAGATAACTGATTCCTCTGCGGGCCCTTTGATACATAGGCAATGTACTAATATCTTCATCATCAAGAAAAATACTGCCATGTTCGCATGGTATCAATCCAAGGATCATATAAAAAGTTGTTGTCTTGCCTGCACCGTTTGGACCAAGTAGGCCAACAATTTCTCCGGTAGAGACAGTAAGATCAATGTTATTAAGAATAACGTTACTGCCATACGTTTTGTATAGACCGTTAACTGCAAGGTTACTCATAATCCATATCTCTTATTCTTTCAGATACACTGAGCTGTTTTCGACATACGTACGATCGTCAGAAACAAAATAAATCATTCTTGTTCCGGTAACAACATTCTCCCCATCCAGTGCACGGGGATTTCCTGAAAAAACTACCTTATCTTCATCCGCATAATATGTTGCTGCCTGAGCAGTGATCAATTGTGCATCTTTATGAAGTTTAACAGAGCCGGTTGCTTTTATCACCGAAACGTCCCCGGTATCTTTCTTATACGTGACGACCATTTTATCTGCAAAGAGCGTCATGTCTTGAGATTGTGCAATAACATTATGTTCAAATAACATTGTTCGGGCCATTTTATCTGCGGTTAATGTATCAGATGTGACCTGAATAGGACCTTTTATCCTTTTTGAAATGTCTTCAGCGAACGTTCCCTGATGCACAACCAACGCTGCAAGGATTAAACTAATTATTATTAAATGTAGCCGTAACATCTTTCAGTATCCGCACATTCTGTTTCCTGTTGGTGATTTCCATTCCCGTGCCCTCAATAGTAAACGTTTTTCCGTTTATTTTGACATTGCCTGATGAGGCGATATTATGTGTCGAGCTGTCTACCGTCACATTATCAGTAATCAAAGAGTAGCTTTTGTTGTCAGCAGTGACCGTACTGGTGATCGCAAGTGTTTTATCCGTTAAATCATATATCCCCGATTCGGCTTGCAACAACAGGCCCTTTTCCTTGATGGTCATTTCCATGTCTTCAAGATGGGCCTTATTACGATACTCGTCAATATTCGCTCTCCTGGCGGTCAATGCCCAGCTTTCATTTCCGTTTCTTTTGTTTATGATTTTCATGCCTTCGATAAATGATGCTCCCTGAAGATGAACCTGGAATTCCCGGCTGTCTTCACTTTTTAGGAGAAGAACAAAAAAGATAAAAAAAAGCGCTGCAAACGGAAAAAATATGAGATTCCTCATGAAAAAAGTTTATCACACAGGGGATTTGTAAGTAAAGGCAAAAAGTATGCCAGACTTCATTTCATTTGGTCTGTCAAGGCTTTTTTCATAATATCAATGGGTGGTGAGACATGCGTCCAGAGCTCAAAGGCGAACGCGCCCTGCCAGAGAAGCATGCCGGATCCATCCAGTGTCCGGCATCCTCTTCGGGCGGCATGTCCAAGAAGCCTCGTAGTTTTGTAAATGAGATCACATACAATCTGGTGATCTGCAAGGGTGGAAACGTCAAACGGCAGGGGGTCCTCCTCCTTTAATCCCAGAGGGGTGGCATTAATAATTATTTCATATTGTTCAAGATTCTTCAGATTCTGAAGGACTGAAACGTTGCCTCCCATTGAACGAAGATCTGATACCAGTTTATCTGATTTCTTACGGTCAGTGTCAGAAAAATGCATCTGAGAGGCTGTTCTGCTCAGATAATAGCTGATTGCGCGGGATGCACCGCCAGCACCGATCATGAGTATCGTTTTGTTTTCTGAATGGATATTATGTTCTTTTAATGATCTGAGAAAACCTCTGCCGTCTGTATTAAAGCCGGTCAAGGTGCCGTCTGAGTTTACTATGGTATTAACAGCCCCGATAAAGGCGGCTTCATCGTCAAGGCTGTCCAGGAATGGAATAACAGCCTCTTTATGGGGTATTGTTACATTTACTCCCGCCATATCGAGAGCCCGAACTGATTCCACAGCGGCCCTAAGGTAAGCGGGATGTACGGTAAAGGGCAGGTAACAGAAGTCCATACCGAGATGATCGAATGCTGCATTATGCATCTGGGGAGAAAAAGAGTGTTTCACAGGGTGCCCGAACAGTCCTGTTATTCTTGTGTTACCTGTAATATACATTGTTTTCCCTCCCCTAATGGCAGTTTGATATTGTATTGACAAGACCTTGTGGTGAACTGTCGGTTGTAACGACTTTCACGCCCAGTGCGATTTCTATGTCTACCAGAGAAACGCTATCAATGAGGAATGTTTTGTCTTCGTTGAGAACAACATCAGGAACAATAAGAATATCATTTTCACGAGCAACGCCGTGCAATGATTTAATGATATCACGACCTGTTAGCAGGCCGGCGCACGTTACTGAAGAACCGAAAAACGTGTTTTCTATGGAAATTATTTCTATCGCAATATCTTTTTTTTCACGCAGCTTCTGAATCAATTTGTTCAAAAAAGGATAGAAGGATGTCCCGGTAAAGGTAAGAAATCGTACTTTTTTTGGCATCAAATCCGGGAAATTAACTTTTCTCGCCTGACGGTTAAAGAGTGGTACCATGCCTACGCCGTTTTCAACTTGGGGAAAACTGCCATAATTGCGAATTCGTGGAAAAGGCAGTCCTGCCTTAATATATAGTTCATCGGCACAGTAAACAAAAGGATCTCCATGTTTTTTGATGAATCGCTTCTGAAAAGATTCAACAATATGTATGGTTTTAATGGCATCGTCTTTTTCGACCGGCTTCAGATTAACTGCGCGGTATTTCGTTAATCCCACGGGAACGACCGCTATGGAGGAAGTGTAGGGGAAATATTTATATAAATCGCGAATGGTGTGTCCGAGTTCTTTTCCATCATTAAACCCGGGGCAGAGCACTACCTGAATATGCATTCGAATCTTATGATGTGCAAAAAACTTCAGCTCTTTCATTATGTCTGCCGCACGGGAATTGCCGAGCATTTTGTTCCGCACTGTCTTATTGGTAGTATGAACCGAGATATAAAGCGGACTGAGCCTTTTATCCACTATTCTCTTTTTGTCTTTTGCATCCATGTTCGAAAGAGTAATATAATTGCCGTAAAGGAAAGAGAGCCTGTAATCTTCATCCTTGATGTAAAGCGACTTTCTGAGACCTCTCGGTAACTGCTTGACAAAACAGAAAATACAGTTATTTTTGCACGTTTTCACGACAAGGGGCTTAAGAGTTAATCCAAGATCTTCTGTATGATCCGAACGTAGGTGTACTATTTTACGCGATCCTTTTTTCCTGACGGTAAATACCACTTCATTTGTCCCGGATGCCGTTTCACATGTATCCTTGTGAAACATATAATCGATTACATCATATAACGGTTTTGTATTTACCGAAAGCAGGATGTCCCCAGGTTGCAGCCCTGACCGCTCCGCCGGACTGGAGGCAAGAACGCTGTCTATTTCGATGCCATGGTTAAAGCGCATTTGTCAGTTTAAATCCCTTGTAAATATACTGAAATCCCGACAGCGCAGTAACGAATGCAGTTATAATGAGCAGGGACTCCGGCACACGGGGCAGGGATTGTATATTTATTTGGAGTAAAACATAAGCAAGGGTAATAGTCTGCAACACGATGGCAATCTTGCCCATCAGAATTGGCTGCACGGCTGAGTTGTGCGTTATCATATAGAGAAGAAACCATCCTATGACGACAATAAGGTCCCTGCTGATAACAGTAATTGAAAGCCACTTCGGAATCCAGTCATTAAAAGCGAACAGGATAAAGGCGGTAACGAGTAGGAATTTGTCAGCAAGGGGATCCAGAAATGTTCCAAGAGACGTTTTCTGGTCTGTAAGCCGTGCAAAAAGACCATCAAGCAGATCAGTGAGGGATGCTATGATAAAAAGATACAGAGCAAGCCTGTATTCGCTGTAAAAAAGCATGGTAATAAAGATAGGAATAATGACTATCCTTGCTATGGTCAGCGAATTCGGTATATTAAACACGGTCACGGCTAGAGACTCCGGTGCACACGGCAGAACATAGAGGCATAGAAACTTGGCAGATGATCATAAACAAGCTTCTTCATCCTATTCTCTTTACGTATTCTTAATTGAGTTAAGGGATATTAAAAGGTGCGTTTTCAAAAAGTAACGGTAACCCAATTTTATTATAACAACTTCTTCTTGATTTTCCAATCATGTATGCTTGAAGCATTTCTCCATGACACGTTTCAAGTTTAAATCCGAAGCTTTTCGCTTTTTGAAGAGATGTCAGTATATACTGAGTCCCCGATCTGACTTTGCCCTGCAGGAAGGCGATTTCACCTATGCCGAGCCTGCAGTAAATCATGCCTCTGGGATCTTTTGTCGCTTTAAATAAGGTCAGGGCTTTCCTGAAATATGTCTCAGCGTGATCAAGATTGTTCATCATTTTGTAGGTAGTCCCGATACTCCAGACCGTATAAGAATAGCTTACCCTGTCTCCGATACGTTCATAGCGGGACGTAGCCCTTTTAAAATGAGCAAGGGCCTGGTCGTAGCGGCCCGTCATTCGGTAGGCATTTCCGATACCACAGAAAGAATATGCCGTACCAAACGTATCATTCAATGACGTAAAGAGCCTATGGGCTTTTTGGTAATATGTTAGTGAAGCTTTAAACAATCCGGCGATCCGTGAAGCACCGCCAAGTCCACAGAGACAATAACCGATCCCCGGCCTGTATTTCAGTGCCTGATAGGCCCGTTTGGCATCCCCGAAACGGTCAAGAGACTTCATGATATCACCTTTTATTCTAAACGTTCCTCCAAGTGCCCACAAACAAAATGCGATGCCCTGAGTGTCATTTCTTTTCTTGTAAAATGCAAATGCCTCATTGCATAACTTCATCGCGGTCCGCCAGTCCCCGCGTGCCCTCAGTGCCAATGCCATGCCCATTTTTGCATCATATCGATATGTCACATCTCCTGAAATCTTTCCAGTGGCAAGGGCTTCTTCATAATATCTGCCGGAACGCACATAATCACCTGTCATTCGGTAGAGGTCACCGATAGCGAGCTGACAGAGAAGCACACCTTCAAGATCAATTACAGCACCATATTGTCTTAGGGCTTCTTTAAAAGAGAGCAGGGCTTTTCTGTAGTCATAATGCTCTTTCAGTTTTTCGGCCCTGTTAAAGAGATTGTCAGTTTTCGAGTGCCTCATTTAGTTGTGACATCAGCGTAACATAATTGTTTGCACTGAAAAAACCTGACCCCATAACCAGGATGTCAGCACCGGCCTGAGCGATGATTTGAGCATTATCAAGTTTAATGCCGCCATCAACTTCTATAACCGTGGAAAGCTTTCTTTCACGAACGATTTTCTTTAACTGTTTGATCTTTACTAATGAATGCGGGATAAAGGATTGCCCCCCGAATCCGGGATTTACCGACATGATAAGCACCATATCCAGATCATGCACGATATCTTCGAGCTCTTGTACCGGTGTGGCCGGATTAATTGAAACACCCGCTTGAATTCCGTGTTCTTTGATAAACTGTACCGAACGGTGGAGATGTATAGATGCTTCAAGATGAATGGTAATATAATCAGCGCCCGCATCAATGAAATTCTGCAAATACTTATCAGGTTCTTCAATCATGAGGTGGACATCGAGCGGAAGGCGCGTTATTTTTCTTATTGACTCTACCGCAGTATAACCGATCGTGATATTGGGAACGAAATGACCGTCCATGATATCGAGATGCAGCAAATGAGCTCCTGCTGCTTCTGCAGCCTTTATTTCTTCATGAAGCCGTACAAAATCAGCTGATAGAATCGAAGCAGCAATTCTTGTCACGGATAGGCATCCTCATACACATCATTCTGATACATGTCTAACAACCGGTCCTTTCTTGCTTCGATTATTATCTTACTGCCTGTTTTAATCAGTGCACCCGGCATGGGATTTTGATTCTGTACTATATTACCTTCACCACGTACCTGGATTTCAAGTCCCATTTTCTCCGTTACTTCTTTTGCAAACGATACATCCCTGTTGGTGAAGTCAGGGCAATAATAGTCCACTTCATGCGGCCCAAGACTTACCAGGGCAGTAATAAGATCTGAAGCCCGTTCATCAGGCTCCGGTTTTTGGGCGATGACCTTGCCTTTTGGTATTGCATCTGAATGGACATAAATGAGTTTGCCGATTTTCAGTCCCTTTGCAAACAACATGCTTTCTGCATCGCTTAATGTCTGATTTACAATGTAGGGAATAAAATAAACCCGTGGTCCTTTGCTCAGGATTACCTTGATTGACCTTTTTTCTTTAACAATATTCCGGGGCGGTATATTCTGCCTCAGGATTCTACCGGCTCTAATAGTGGAATCGTAATCTTCATCTTCAATATCCAGATACAGCCCCAACCTGCTTAATTCCTCATTAGCTTCAAGGAGAGTCAGATTTATCAGTGAAGGCACTTCGACTGATCGACTGTAACTTAAGACTTTGAAGGTCAGATATCCGATAGTCAGACCCAGCACAACAAAGGCAAAAAAGAACAGTGGAAATCGTACAATCGATGCTATTTTAATCCGCATAATGATATTTTCCAAAAAACATTCACGTTATGCTGTGGCAGAAACGTTCATAGAAAACCAACACCCGTAAATGTCCGAACATTTCTGATTACGTATCTATCATACGAAAATTCTTCTCTGTCTTCAAGGATATTTGCATGCATGAGTCGCAGGTCCTCTTTGCATTTCTCCCCCTATGACCCGAAGGCAGGCTGAAAATCGCATGCTGTCCCGGTATAACCTGAAGGCGTACAATTGC
>JBFGJU010000042.1:0-11433 GCA_041577035.1 Thermodesulfovibrionales bacterium
CTCTGGATCACTTCGGGGACCTCAGTCTTGCACAAAAATATCATCTATTTTGTTTATTGATTGCTTTTTTCATTATGTGCAGTGCACAGCTTATGACAATATCTGATACTGCGGGCTTGCCGCCGATCATTTATGAATAAAAAGGCCATAATGGCGTATATATTAATTTATGAACCATAAGTTACGTTATTTTAAAATGAGATTTAAAGGAAGATAGGGGGCACGTATGGCAACTCAATCAAAAACAGCTATTTACGTGGGCATCCTCGCGGTGGTAATAGCATTAATTGCGAGTGTTTCGCTCTACCAATATCTGAAGAGTCAGGAGGAACAGCTTAAAAAGGCGGTAGCCACCGGGAAAATTATCGTTGCCAGACAGGATATTTCAGTTGGCAGCACCATTGAAAACGCGCAGATAGACTTAATTGAATGGCCTCAGGCCAATCGGCCTCAAGGGGCTTTTTCTGCAAAGGAAAGCGTATTCAGCAGGATTGCGCTCGAAAGATTCGTTCCCGGCGAACCCATCATTGAAGCAAAACTCGTTCCCAAAGGAGGACTCCCAGGGATCTTAACCTATAAGATACCCGAAGGCCATAGGGCAATGACTGTTGGCGTTGACCAGGTAGCAGGTGTAGCGGGATTTGTCACACCCGGAAATATGGTTGATGTCGTTCTTACCACCAAGCCAAAATATTCCAGAGAATCTATCAGTAAGATCGTTCTCCAGAACATTCCTGTTCTGGCAACCGGACAGACCGTCGAGCAGCAAAAAGAAGGTAAGCCAATCGTCGTCCCTACCGTGACTCTTGATGTAACCCCGGAAAACGCAGAGCGTCTTGCGATTGCCAGTACTCAGGGAAGGCTGCAACTTGTTTTGAGAGGCGCTGGTGATGAAAGCCCTGCAATTACCAGAGGGGCAACTATCACCAAGGTCATGAAGGCTCGTCAGCCCCGGGCCAAAAAAACAACCGCAGTCCGGACTGTCCGCAAATCAACAGGAACGACCAAACCGCAGGAAAAGGTCATGAGGGTAGAGATCTGGAAGAGCAATAAAATGACGGTGAAAACGTTCAGTGTTAAGGACCTGTGACAAATTTTACGATAAAAGATAACTAAAGCTTTAGTTCTTTATTTGTGTAAGGAGGGAACATGAAACCCCAAATAGTAGTCTTATATCTGTTCATAGCCCAGGTGCTGCTGGCCTTCTCTTCGATATCCATGGCTGCCATTCCCGTAAGGGTCCCGATTGATAAGGCAACCATCATAACACTTAAAGAACCAGCCAAGCGCGTTTCTCTGGCAAACCCGAATATTGCTGATCTTAATCTCATATCACCCTATGAGGTCCTTTTGAACGGGAAAAAGCTTGGTTCTACAAACCTCATTGTATGGGATCCGGAAGGCAAACCAACCTTTTTTGACATCATGGTTACCGGTGACATCGGCAGTCTTGAAAACCAGATCAGTGACATTGTTCCCGGCACTGATGTGACGGTCGAAACAGCAGGAGATGTGATAATCCTGCGGGGTTCGCTCGAAAATGAGCAGACGAAACAGAGGCTTGAAGACCTTGCCAAGGCATATGCGCCAAACAAAGACAAGGTCATTAATCTGTTAGAGATAGCAGAGGCCCAGCAGGTTCTGCTCGAAATCAGGGTTGCACAGGTGAACAAATCAAAACTGAAAGAAATGGGGATCGGGGTACTCCTTCAAGGAGTAGATGATAACAATGCTGAGGCCATATTCCCCGGGTTAGAGTTTGCCCCTGACGGAACACTGGGAGAGCTTTTCGTACTGGAAAAATTAACAAAGGCCCTATTACCCCAGTCTCAGGTAGGCGGCGTTACCACTTTTGGAAGTGAAGTCACGGATATTACCCTGGGGAGAAGCGAATTACGCCCCGGCGTTACCGGGTTTGATCTTGATAACAATAACCCCCAGATAGGTATTACCTATTTCCCGAGCGATATAACCGTGCTGTTAAGAGCGCTCAGCTCAAAAGGGTATGCAAAGGTGCTCGCGGAACCAAACCTTGTGGTGCGGAGCGGGGAAGAAGGCAAATTCCATGTTGGCCAGCGATTTCCTGTACAGACCGTTACCGGTGTTGGCGCTGATGCCACGGTGTCAATTACGTATGAAGAAGTCGGTATCAGGCTCAACTTTAAGCCGGAGGTTCTTGCAACCGGGGTTGTCAGGCTTACGATAGATCCTGCTGAAGTAAGCAATATTCAGGACTTCGTTCAGCTGCAGAACCTCGTTGCCCCCGTAATTGACACGAGAACGGTAAGAACACGAGTAGACCTGAGACCAGGCGAAAGCCTTGTGCTGGCCGGTCTGCTTGATGAAGGAACCATAAAGAACATTCAAAAAATTCCTATTTTGGGAGATATCCCCATTTTCGGGGCACTCTTCAGAAGCACCTCGGATGATATCAAAGAAACCGAACTCGCCTTTTTTGTAACACCAAAGCTTGTTAACCCATTACCAGAAGGCGAGACCGTTGAGCTTCCGGGAGAAAAACCGCTTACACCTGAAGAGGAAAAGCAGTTTAAATGGATTCCGATGCCATGAGGGATATGATTGTTATAGCTGCAAAAAAATGTGCTCCGGGTTATAACGCTGACCGTATCACAGAATTGGTGGTGATCCTGAATAATTGTCAGAGATAGTGATACAAAATATTAAGGGAAATCATCGGACAGTGTTGGTATGATAAACAGCCGGAAGAAAGAACAAGAATAATGCCGAGTATACCGATAGTTATTATATCGAGTGATCCTGATTCCACGAACAACATAACAAAGCTCATCAGTAAACTGGGCCCTCACGCAAGCGTAGAGGGGGTAGCCACCACCTTTAATAGCGGATTCGAGGTTATTCATAAAAAGAGGCCGTTGGTCGCTATTCTTGATGTCTGCGAAGGTGATCTTGATCCCTGTATCGAGGCCATTCATACAATACTTGACCGCTTTCCCCGGATTTCCATCTTCATCGCGAGCGATGACCGGTCATCTGAAACCATTCTGAAAGTCATGAGGGCCGGAGCAACCGAATATCTTTTAAAGCCTGTTTCCGAGATTGACCTCACATCCGCACTACAGAAACTTGGCCGTCTCTGGATTACAAAACCGGACACTACGGTAGAACACGGAGAGGTATACACCGTCTTCAGTCCTAAAGGAGGTGTTGGTGTCACCACCATATCGATCAACCTTGCAACGAACATTCACACGATCACGAAGAAGCCGACCCTTCTTGTTGATCTTGACCTGACTGCAGGCGATGTAACAACCTTTCTGAACCTTCGGCCAGCGTATACCATAAGTGATGTAACAACAAACATGAGCCGCCTTGATACGAGCTTTCTTAAGGGGGTCATTCAGAAGCATGACTCAGGGATTAATATACTTGCTGAACCCAAGAACGTTGAAGAGGGGGTGTCAATCTCTGCCGATGATATAAAGCGGGTATTGAAGATCTTGAAAACGATGTTCCCGTATATTGTTTTGGATACCGAGCCCATCCTGAACAACAGAACCCTGGCTGCTATAGAAATGTCTGATGTTATTCTGCTCACGTTCGTCCTTACTCTTCCGGGTATCCGAAATATGCAGAGATATCTCACGTACCTGGAAAAAATCAATATCAAAAAGGACAAGATAAAACTGGTAGTCAATCGCTATCTCAAGAAAGGCGACATCAAGATTGAAGAAGCTGAAAAGGTCCTGAAACATCCCATCTTCCTGAGTATCCCGAATGAGTATAATACTGCCATCGCGTGCCTCAATAAAGGCGTGCCAATCAGTACCTATGATACAAAGTCGAAACTTAATGTCGCTTTAAAGGAATTAGCCATAACGCTGGTCGCAAAAGAGTAATAAGGAGGCTGTCACATGGCACCGCAGGATTCTAAAACGTCAAAACTTGATATGTATCAAAACCTCAAGACGCGCATACACAGACGGTTGATAGAACGACTTGATCTGGCAAATATTGACACGATTGACAAGTCGGTTCTCATGAGTGAAATAGGTCGTGCAGTGGGAGCTCTTATTGAGGAAGAAGGCATACCCCTCAGTCAGGTTGAACGGGAAAGCCTTATTGTTGATATCCAGCATGAAACGTTCGGCCTGGGGCCTCTTGAACCTTTCCTTGCGGACCCTGACATATCCGATATTCTGGTCAACAGATATAATCAGGTATTTATCGAAAAGCTCGGGAAACTTCACTCCGTTGATGTTCATTTCAGAGACGATAATCATCTCCTGCAGATTATCGATCGCATTGTTTCAAAGGTAGGAAGAAGAATTGATGAATCCTCCCCTTATGTTGATGCCCGTCTTCCGGACGGCTCGAGGGTAAATGCGATTATTCCTCCTCTTGCCCTTGACGGGCCTGTTCTCTCGATCCGGCGTTTCGGGGTTGATCCACTCAAAATATCCGACATTCTGAATTTTGGCAGTCTCAATAAAAACATGGCGGCAATACTGGAGGGGTGTGTAAAAACACGGTGCAACATCCTGATTTCAGGAGGCACGGGAACTGGGAAGACAACCCTTCTTAATATCTTGTCAGAATTTATTCCTCATGGAGAGCGGATCATAACGATTGAGGATTCTGCAGAATTGATGCTCAAGCAGGATCATGTAGTACGGCTTGAGACCCGACCTCCGAATATTGAGGGCAAGGGGGATGTTGCGCAACGTGACCTTGTGAGAAATGCGTTACGCATGAGGCCTGACAGAATAATTGTCGGTGAAGTGAGGGGTGGCGAGGCACTTGATATGCTCCAGGCAATGAATACCGGTCACGACGGCTCGCTCTCGACAATCCACGCGAACTCATCACGGGATGCTCTTGCGCGGCTGGGCACTATGGTTCTCATGTCGGGACTGGAACTTCCCGAACGTGCGATCAGAGAGCAGATTGCCTCTGCAATACAGGTGGTTATTCAGGTGGTACGGTTTTCTGACGGATCGAGAAAAATTGCGAGCATATCAGAGATTACCGGTATGGAAGGCGATACCATTGTCATGCAGGACATCTTTGTATATAAAAGAAAAGGCGTAGCTTCAGATGGAACCATACTGGGCGATTTTAGTGCAACCGGAGTACGACCGAGATTTATGGATAGATTCAAGGTTTCAGGTATTGATGTATCCGGGCATATCTTTGAGGTTTCGGTCGAATGATACTGACCATCATTATTTTTCTCTTTTTCATCGCTATCTTTGCAGGCATAGTTGCGGTGTATGTATGGTACGCGGCTGTTAAGGCCTCGCCAAATTATCAGTTAAAAAGGCGATTGGGAAAACTCGCCCTCATAGACAATGAAAAACTGCCCTCTGATCTCACCCGTGAACTCTTGGGTGAAATGAAGCCCCTTGACAAGTTTCTGCTGAGATCTTCTCTTTACAGGCGGTTTGACCGGCTTATTGACACGACCGGGCTTAAGATTGATCCGAAAATTGTTCTTCTGTTCATAATCATTACCGGCATATGTTTCTTTATCCTGGGCATCAGTCTGAACCGTGGCATAGTAGTGTCCATGCTCTTTACGCTCATTGCGATCGGTGGTATTTTTCTTTTTCTTTCGTTCAGGAAACACGCCCATCTCATTACCTTCACGGAGCAGTTGCCGGACGCACTTGATATGGTAGCCCGGTCTCTTCGTGCGGGTCATGCCATGCAATCAGCCATTCAGCTGGTTGGCAATGAAATGTCAGAACCGGTTTCCGGCCTGTTTAAAGTGACCTATGAAGAACAGCAGTTAGGACTTCCCATGCGTGATTCTCTTGCCCTCATGCTGGACAGAATGCCGAGTGTTGATCTGCGCCTTTTTGTTACTGCTGTAAATATTCATCGGGAGGTTGGCGGAAACCTCGCGGAGACTTTGGAGAGGCTTGCCAATACCATAAGGGATCGACTGCGGATAAAGCGGCAGGTAAGGGTATATAGCGCTCAGGGCAGGCTTTCCGGTTATATTCTCGTTGCTCTGCCTCTGGTCATGGCTTTCATGTTATATAGCATCGCTCCGGGATATTTGGAAGAATTCATCAAAGTCGATGAAGGGAAATATGCAGTAGCTATTGCGGTGATAGCTCAGATTATCGGCTTTATTATTATCAAAAGGCTGATTAACATAAGGATATAGAACACAGATGCACGTAGACAACGCGGACAATAAAACAAGCGAGACGTTCATGCGCCGAAGTCTCAGTATTGATCTGTCGGAGGGCTCATGCCATTAAGTATTTTATTACTGTTAGTCTTCGTTGCTGTTGCTCTGTTTTCTTTTATAATCATATACGTTTTGATTCCCAAGAAAACAGAAATTGCGGTACGGCTGGAAGGCTTGAGAACAACCACTGAAACCATGACACTGCTTGAGAAGCCTATCACACCAATACAACGATTTTTGGGGCGTCTCGGCGCACAAGTCCCGATACCGCTCAAGGACCAGGGTAAATATATGAGAATGCTTGTCGCCGGGAACATCAAGAAGGAGCGGTTGCTGATCTTTCTGGGTTCAAAGCTGGGTCTGGCGGTGATTTTTCCATCAATATATCTCTTTCTTTATGGTTTCCCGGTCGAGAAAGACCCAACAATGAGATTGCTTTTTACTGCAATCTTTGCAATTGTCGGTTATTTGATCCCAGGCATCTGGTTGGCGCGCAAAGTAAAGAAAAGACAGTTACAGCTCTTTCTTGACCTTCCTGATGTGCTCGATCTGATGATGGTGTGTGTTGAGTCCGGGTTGAGCATGGAAGCGGCAATGGTGAAAGTCACGGAAGATCCCCTTTTCAGAAAGAGTCCTTTAATAGATGAGATGCAGATAGCACTTCGGGAAACACGGGCTGGAAAGCCAAGGGTTGACTCCCTGCGAGACATGGGTGAACGGACTATGGTATCTGATCTCAAGGCATTCTCAGCTATGCTCATTCAGACAGAACGCCTGGGGACGAGCCTTGTACAGGCTTTACGTGTCCACGCAGATTCTTTAAGAAAAATAAGAAGCCAACAGGCCGAGGAAGCCGCCTCCAAGGTAGCAATCAAGCTTCTGTTTCCCCTGGTTTTCTTTATATTCCCTGCTCTGATGGTGGTAATTCTCGGTCCGGCCATACTCAGAATTATGCGGTTGTTTGCACACCTGTAAAGGAGGTGATCCATTTTATGTCATTTGATACCATATTGCTCATCGTTATAGCAATCGAGCTGGCCTTGATCTATACGAAATTAAAACGGTAAGCATCTTCCGTGAAAGCCCTGAATGCAAGAAATAGGGAAATACTGTCTGATGATGTTGAGCTGGCTGTAAGGGTAACGGAACGAATGAAGGGCCTTCTGGGAAGAAAGCAGTTCATCAAAGGGAAATCTCTCTGGATAAAGCCTTGTAAAAGTATTCATACCATCGGTATGAGATTTCCCATTGATGTTATTTTTTTAGACAAGAATAACATCATTATCAACATAAAGAGCCATTTCCTTCCAAACCGAATCAGTAGTCTTTTTTTGAACGCCTCGAGTGTGCTGGAACTCCCTGCTGGAACACTTGTGGCTACTGATACCAGAATTGGAGATCAGATAAAATTTGTTTAACAGAGTGAGACATAAGGACACAATAATGATGTCCTTACTGCTCTTCCTTGTAACTGTCATTTCAAGAATGCCGTTCAGCAGCAGATTCTTGTATCATATGGACTCTGTCCATTTTGCCTTGGCCCTTGATGATTATAACATCGCACTTCATCAGCCACATCCCCCGGGATATTTTTTCTACATTATGTTTGGACGGCTGCTCAGACTATTCGTGAGCGACGCCAACACGATATTCGTTTCCATCAGTATACTGTTCAGTGGTCTTACGATTGTCGCGGTATATTATTTTGGCAGGAAACTGTTTGGGAAGAAAACCGGGCTGCTTGCCGCACTCATTGCGTTCACAAGCCCAAACATCTGGTTTCACGGAGAAGTGGCCCTCACCTATATCGTGGAGGCTTTCTTCAGTACTGCAACTGCCCTTCTCTGCTGGAAGGTATATAAAGGAAACCACCGGTATCTCTGGATTTCTGCGATTATCCTTGCTGTCGCAGGTGGGGTGAGGCAGAATACGGCAGTCTTTCTTTTTCCCCTCTGGCTGTTTTCGATAAAAGATGTGCCGCCGAAGAAGATGATGCTGGCAATAGGGCTGCTCAGTATATCCTGTCTTTTTTGGTTTCTTCCGATGATAAGAATGACCGGCGGCTGGGATGTTTATACCGGGGCATTCAGGGAGCTCTGGTTGTTTAGTACGGGTCACAATACTGTTTTTGACAAGGGGATACCGGTCTTACGGTATTATGCATCGGCTCTGTTCGATTTCACCATATTTGGTACCACAGCAGGAGTTTTTCCCCTGCTGTTTACGACGTATGTTCTTATACGAAAGCGACGAATAAAATATCTCGATCACGGCACGGTGCTGTTCTTTACGCTCTGGATATCACCGTCCGTGCTCTTCTATCTCATGATATTCATACATCCTGCCAATCCGGGATACGCGCTGATATTCCTCCCGGCCCTCATCATTCTGATCGCGGCATCAATGGAATATATGAGTAATGAGCTTAAAGGAATACTAAAAAAGGATTTTTTAGCGCCTTTGTTATGCCTGGTTATGTTCACCAATCTCTATTTCTTTTTTTTCACCGGATTCCCTGTTTCATTCAATGAAATTCGAAACCATGGGAATCGGCTTACTGCGCTCCTGAATGACATCAGGAATTCTGATCCTGCGGATACCGCGCTATTTTCTTTGCCCTATGTTTTCTATGGACCAAAGCATTTCATTTATTACCTGCCGGAATATTATGTGTATCAGGTTGACGCCAAGGTCGCGCCCAACGGAGAAACCAGAAAAACATTTTGGGGGAAAGACCGTATAACATATCAGGACGAGACAATCATCCTGCCGGAAGATATCAGGCATTTCACAGCTATGTTCATATCAGATGATATAGACAGAGCCAAAGGAATGAGCAACATCACCGTCAGAAATATCCGGGATACTCCTTTCTCTGTTGTTCATGGTGATAGTGCTCTGGTTAACAGAATCTTTCCTCGACTGAAGATGAGATCATCAGAAGATGAAACAGGGTGATTCTGATCTGCCTATGTTACGGGAGCGATTTGTGTGCCAGGATATTCTGAAATGGAAATCAGCAGAGCGGGTCATTGCCATGACTGCAGACGAACCCCTCACAATTCGGATACAGACCTTCAATTTCCCCGGATGGACGTCATTTATTGACAGCACGCAACACGACCGTACAACCGAATCGGGATCTGGAGCACTCCTGATCAGCATTCCGGAAGGTGCTCACCTCATTGACTTACGATTCAAAGATACGTCTATCCGGTATTATGCTAAACTTATGACACTGTTTTCAGTGTTCCTGTTGATATTATTTTCTTTATCAGGGGCAATAAGACCATTTACAACAAAGAATTGATTATAAGAATGGTACGATGAATCAGCCAGCAATGAAACGCTCTCTTTTCCTGCCAACGATAGCTGATATTTTATTCATAAGCATTCTGATGTACCTTCTTTTCATCGGATATCAGGGCCTCCTTGCGGACGGTGACACCGGTTATCATATCAGAGCAGGAGAAGTCATTATTGACACACTATCCATTCCCCGTCACGACATCTTCTCCTTTCATACTCCGAAAATTCCCTGGACAGCTCATGAATGGCTTTCAGAAGTGGTGATGGCTTCTCTCCATCGTCTTTTCGGACTGTCCGGTGTGCTGGTCTTTTTCGCCTTCATCATTTCTTTTATTTATTATCTGCTTTTCAGAATAATCAGAACATATGGGGGGAACATTCTTATATCGATACTGGTTCTCCTGCTCGTCATGGCTTCATCAAATATCCATTGGCTGGCCCGCCCCCATATCTTTTCACTGTTATGTATGCTCATCTGGTACTACCTGCTTGATGCGTTCCAGTACAACAATCGGGCTGTTCTCTTTCTGCTTCCGCCTTTAATGATTCTCTGGGTGAACCTTCATGGTGGTTATATTATTGGTCTTATGCTGACCGGCATCTACCTGTGCTGTAGTTTTGTTTCGTTCATGTTCACGAAAAATCCACAAAGAAAAGAAATGGGGAAAAAGTCGAAGTATCTTGGCCTGACGCTCATTGTCTGCCTTTTTGCTTCGCTCATGAATCCTTATGGTTATCACATCCTGGTCTTTCCATTTAAACTGACTTCAAACAGATTCATCATGGATCATATCAATGAATTCATGTCCCCCAATTTTCATGAACCCATGTTTTTTACCTATCTGTTGTTTTGTCTGATTGCGGTCCTGGCGATATCGAAGAAACGGCTGCATCTCATAGAATGTGTTCTGGTACTTCTTTTTACCTATATGTCTCTTTATTCGGCCCGATACATCCCTCTTTTTGGCATTATCATATCACCAATCTTAATCAGGCAGGCAGAAGGCCTGATCAGCGAAGCAGATGGAAAATTTGCAGACTTCCTTAAGAAAAGAGATTACAGGATCTCATCTGCTGATGCTTCTGCAAGAGGGTATATCTGGCCTGCTCTTGCTGTAGTTGCTGTGTTCTCTTTCATGACGCTCGGAACCATAGACTACAGCTTTGATCAGGAAAGCAAGCCTGTTGCTGCAGTTGATTTTTTAAAAACAGAGCGCATCGACGGAAACATGTTCAATAACGATGAGTTTGGAGACTATATTATTTATGCCGCATGGCCGGAATACAGGGTCTTTTTTGACGGGAGATCTGACATGTACGGCACAGAAAAAATGAAAGAGTATTTTAAAATATCCCAGATAGAGCCGGAGTTTGATGATGTTATTGATAAATATGACATAACATGGATATTTTTTGACTCTCAATCAGCTCTTTCCCAGTATCTCCTGATACGAGATGACTGGTCGCTCATATACTCTGATAACGTTGCAAATATCTTCCTGAAAGATAGTCCTGAAAATAGTCAGCTGACACATAAGTACAAGGGGGTAACTCCATTTATCGAGAAAAAAGAATAATTTTTGATTTTACCACCTTCCCCCCGCTTCGTGTCATTACCAGTCGGTAATGAGCTATGGTATCATTGAACATATCGTTATCACAATGCATCTTCGAAATATACGGAATGAAATATGCACTGCGTGATCCGCATAATCCTGAAATCTCTACTGTGCTCACTGTTGTACTTCTCTCGTATAATCATCAGCACTATATGACAAGAAATTCGAAAGCATGCGCAGAAACCGGGCATGAAGCGTAAGATTCCCTTCATTAGCAGGCATACGGATGCTGAATGCAGATCTCATTGTTCTCTTGTAGTTATCTGCTCAGAGGAGTGGCAAAAAAAATGCCCCGTTCGTACCCGGCCGTGGTTTTTTTTTAAA
>JBFGJU010000043.1:0-11359 GCA_041577035.1 Thermodesulfovibrionales bacterium
CTCGATGAGTATCTGAGCTCATAATTTGTGAGAAGGTTCCATGTACGAATAAATCAGAATTAACTCATCTAATATACCTTTATTTTAGACGGAACATATGCATAAAGTGTCAATAATCGTCCTGAATTTTAACGGTAAACAGATCATAGAAGAATGTGTTGATTCAGTGCTAAATCAGACGTACCAGAATGTTGAAATCATCATTGTTGACAATGGCTCTACCGATGGATCGTTGGAAGTAATCAATGAAAGGTATCATAATAAGGTCATACTGATTAAAAATGAAGCAAATCTCGGATTTGCTGAAGGAAACAATATCGGCGTTTCATATGCTACCGGATATTATATCTCACTACTGAATAATGACGCTGTTGCAGATCCAGCATGGCTTGAAGAGCTGGTGCGTGCGGCGGACTCATCTGACATGTCTTACGGAATGTGGGCATCCAAGATTCTGTTTTATGAAAATAAAGACATCATTGATACAGCAGGGCACGTGATGTATCCGGATGGTCTGAACCGTGGGAGAGGGAAAGGTGAACATGATGACGGACAATATAATGAAAGAGAGGAAGTCTTCTTCCCCAGCGGATGCGCAGCACTTTATTTAAGGCAGATGATCGATATCATTGGAATGTTTGATCAGGATTTTTTTGCATATGGCGATGATACGGACGTGGGTCTAAAGGCACGGCTGGCTGGCTGGAAATGTCTGTATGTTCCAACTGCTGTGGTTTACCATAAATCATCAGTTTCAGCCGGAATATATTCAGAGCTGAAGGCGTACCATGTTGAGAGAAATCGAATATGGATTCTCGTAAAATATTTTCCGATGAGTGCAATCTTCCGGAGCATTTTCTATACATTACTGCGATATATGCTTCAAGCGTATGGTGCTCTTGCTGGCAAAGGTGCAGCAGGCAGGTTTGTCGAGGGTGCATCAAGGATGAGACTGTTAAGAATATTAGTCAAATCATATATTGATGCGCTTGTCAGACTTCCTGCAATGATAAACAAAAGAAGAAAGCTGAGAAGGATAAAGAAAGTTTCATCTGATGACTTTATGGCATTGCTGCGTAAATACCGCATCAGTGCAAAGGAAATATCGCTAAGAGACTAAGAATTGTCATGAGAATACTCCTCATAGAGCCTCCTTCACGAGTTATCAAAAAGGAAAGTATAGCTGTTCCCCCTCTGGGTATTGCATATCTTGCCGCAATGCTGGAAAGAAAGGGGCATTCAGTAGAAATCATTGATGGATTTGCGGAAGGACTTGATTTTCACAGCCTGGAAGTGCGTATACAACAGGCGTCTCCTGACTTAGTTGGTATTACCGGCATGACACCGGTCATAGATAATGCCTTCCGCACGGCTGAAGCAGCAAGAAAGCATGCAAAATATATTGTGATGGGGGGACCTCATGTTTCTGTTGTTCAACAGAAACTATTCGAGCAGACAAAAGATGTAGACGTTGCCATTCAGGGTGAAGCTGATTACAGTTTTGAACTTCTCGTCAGCGCATTCGAAAGCGGTACAGATATCAGCAGTGTTCCAGGCCTCATTACAAGAGAAATCCAGAATCCTCCGGCACCGCCTATTGGGGATATCGACTCCCTGCCGTTTCCAGCACGACACCTCCTTCCCAATGAAAAATACCGGTACCTCCTTTCCAAGGGAAGGGTAACGACACTATTTACTTCCCGGGGGTGTCCATATAACTGTATTTTTTGTGATAAAGCGGTCTTTGGTTCGAAATGGCGTGCGAGGAGTGCTGAAAACGTTTTGGATGAACTGGAGCTTGTTATCAATAATTTCGGAATACGATCTATAGTATTCTATGATGATCTCTTTACGGTTAAGAAGGAAAGAGTAATTGAGATATGTAAAGGCATACTTGACAGGAAGTTGATGCTGGAATGGAAATGCGAAGGAAGGGTAAATCTGGTTGATAAAGACACATTAAAATGGATGAAAGAAGCGGGTTGTACGATGATTGCCTATGGCGTGGAGAGCGGTAATCAGAAAGGGCTTGATTACCTGAATAAGGGAACGAATGTTGAACAGATTAAACAAGCTTTTGACTATACAAGGCGAGCCGGCATTAAGCCGATGGGATACTTTGTTCTGGGCATTCCTGTGGAGACATATGATGAAGAATTGCAGACTATTGAATTTGCAAAAGAGATTAAATCTTCATATGCCCAGTTCAGTGTGCTGTCTCCAACTCCGGGGACAAAACTCCACGACGATGTGGTCAGAATGGGGTGGTACAGAGAAGTTGATGCACGAAATCCCATGGATAAGGACCGTAAGCGACCGGCAATCATAAATGAAAACTGGAATGAAAAAAAACTGAATGGCATCCTACGGGAGGCACATAAAAGATTTTACCTCAGACCCTGGTATATGTGGCAGCGGTTGAAAGAGGTGAGAGGTATGGGTGACTTTTTTATGAAAGCACGCGCCGGCTTCAGGATACTAGCATGGTATGTGAGGAAATAATATGTTCAAAATAATGAAAAGTATTATCGTGCTCATACTACTGGCGGTGGTTATCTTCGTCGGTCACACGGTAATCCTTAATAAAGCGGGAACATTTATCTATCACAGAGATGTACTGAAACCGGCAGATGTTATTGTTGTCCTGGCCGGTGAAGAAACAGAGCGTGTAGCATACGGCGTTAAACTGTTTGAAGAAGGGTGGGCCAGAAAAGACAGAATAATTATGGCTGGTGGACCAGTGGTATGGAAATATTCCTGGGCTTCACTCATGAAGAAGCATGCCGAAAATCTTGGCGTCTCCGGCAATGCAATTCTTCTTGAGGAGCAGTCTCGGTCAACGGAAGAAGATGCTTATTTTACGAAAGACATTCTGACAAAACACGGCTATACATCAATCATCCTTGTCACATCGCCCTATCACAGTAAACGGGCTTTCAATATATTTCAGGATGTTATGGGAGATAACATAAAAATCATAAGTGCACCGGTTGAGGATAGCTGGTTTCAGTTCGATGACTGGTGGAAACGGCGTCGTGACAGGGCTGCAGTATTCAGTGAGTATTCCAAATTCCTGTGGCTTCTGATGTTTGGCGTACAATAGTTGCTATGCGTCATGAAGACTGCTGAACCGTTGAGATGTCTGCCACGATTCAGCAAACAGGAAAACATGAGGTCATGCGGAATCAATGTATGGATTAATGAAGTGTTGTCCTGGTTCAATTGATTTTTTTTAAAGCGGATTGTAAGGTAAAAGGGAAACAAATATCATGAAAAACATCATATATATCTTATCATTGCTTTATCTTATCTCCTGTGGAAACAGTCAAACCGGCAGTGTCGTTTTACAGAGCGCGGAAAGTCCTGGAGGTGCAGATAATGCTGAGCGGGTAGTGGTGTCGAATATTGAAAACAGTATGTATCGGGAAGGTGAACTGCTCGTTAAATTTAAAAAAGGAATTATGACACCGGCATCAATAAGAACGCACGAAGCCATTGGGGCAAACGTTTCAAGGAGATTTTCAGCTGTTCCAAATCTCGAACTTGTCGAACTCAGTGGAGAAATGAGCGTTGCCAATGCTGTTCAGCGGTATATGGCAGACCCAGACGTCGTGTATGCAGAACCAAATTATATCAGAAGTATTTCGGTCGTTCCGAATGATATCTATTTTGAACAGCAGTGGGGATTGTTAAATACCGGTATGTTTGCGGGAGGGACAGAAGGCGCGAGTATTAATGCTCCCGGAGCATGGGATATCACTACACGTACAGATGTTATTATCGCTGTCGTAGATACGGGTATCGACTACACTCATGATGATCTGCAGGCCAATGTGTGGTCGAATGTCGATGAGAACTGCACTGATGGTGTGGATAATGACCTGAATGGTTACATAGACGACTGCAGGGGGTGGGATTTTTCGACCTGTGCATTGTTTGATGAGCTTGGCACTTGTATTACGCCGAAATCCCAGGATAATGATCCTATGGATGAAAATGGGCATGGATCGCACGTTTCCGGGATTGCTGGGGCAGTCGGCAATAACTCAATTGGAATAGCGGGTGCTTTGTGGAATGTTCAGATCATGCCGGTCAAGTTTCAGGATGCAACCGGGATTGGAACGGTAGCAGATGAAGTCGAGGCAATTCAATATGCAATCAGTAATGGCGCTTCCATAATAAATGCCAGCTTTGGGGGTCTGACCTTTTCTAATGCTGAATCGGATGCAATAACCGCTGCCAATAATGCGGGAGTCATCGTGGTTGCTTCAGCAGGTAATGGGGGAGTAGATGACATCGGTGATGACAATGACGTTATACCGCATTATCCTTCGAGTTATCCCCAACCGAATATAATTGCTGTGGCTGCAACTGATCAGGATGATCTCAGGGCGTCTTTTACCAATTTTGGCATCAGTTCTGTGGATGTTGCAGCTCCGGGTGTTTTTATCCTGAGCACTATTATCGCAAATTCGGATTTTGCGCTCTGTACAGGGAACCCGTTTGCCGGCATGGATTTCTGCTCGGGAACGTCAATGTCAGCACCACATGTTTCAGCACTTGCGGGGTTGTTATACAGTTACTATGCACATTTCACGTACGATCAGATCCGTTCAACGATACTGGGATTTGTCGATAGTGTACCGAGTCTCGATGGTATTGTTGCCACGGGCGGCAGAATTAATGCATTTAGATCCGTATCATCATTATTAAATCCGACTGACCTTGTTGCTTCTGCTGCTTCAGCAACAAGCATATTCCTTGAATGGGCAGACAATGCCTCTGGCGAAGACGGATATATTATCGAGAGAGATGACGGGAACGGGTTCATTCAGATTGCTGATACCGGAAGTGGTATGATTCAAACTGCAGATGCGGAAGTGGAACGTATAATTTCATTTGCTGATACGGACCTCAATCCTGAAATGACATATATGTACCGGGTTCGGGCTTATAACAGCATAGGGAATTCGCCCGCTTATTCTAATAGCGCGTCTGCGACAACACCGCCTGAGCCTGAACCGGAGCCGGAACTGCTACCAATAAAGAGCGGCGGAAGCGGTGGATGCTCTATCAGGGGGCATGGCGATCGTGATTCTCGAAACACCGTTGATATCGTTATCATAATGATGGCGCTTGTTTTTTTAAAGATTATCCGACGTAAAGGGAAACAGAATGACTGAAGCGTTTAAACTGAATATCTCGAAAAAAAATATTATCTATAAATATTTGTGTCTCTTTGCAATGGTTCTCACTTACCATGCATTTTCTGTAACTGCGCTTTTATACCTCGTGCCGCTTTTTCTTTATGGTATCCCGTTCTACTTCCAGAGAACAGTACCACTACGGTTTAATGTTCAGGATATCGCAAAGGGATTCTCGGTGACTGCAGTTCTGTTGGTGCCTTTTTTATGTTATCTGCTAATTACGGGTCAAACAGTGACGTTCGTACCGCTCAAGGCCATTATATTCCAGATCTTTGTTGTTGCACTTCCCGAAGAAATCTATTTCAGAGGCTTCCTTCAGGAGCGTTTCGGCAACAATATACAGAGTGTTATTATGGTAAGCATACTATTTTCAATTATGCATTTGCCGCAGTTTATCATGTATAATGACATCTATGCCATCTTGACTGTTTTTCCGTCTCTGGTTATGGGGGTGCTATATATGTGGACAGGAAATATTATTACGCCAACGATTTTTCATGTCGCTGCCAATATCGTTTTTTTGAGCTGCTGTGATATTCTGTAATTATGCCAAAAACGTGTTTCAGATCACTCTATCGTATGTACGGTACAGGGAAATTGTGAAAAAGCTGTTCGTTCTCTTTTCGATCTTTACGCTGTTCTCGTGCGGTACTGACCGAGGAGCGGGCGGTCTGTCAGATCTGAGCGTTGACGAAAAGGAAATCGCGAGCAGTGAAAGAATGACAAGGCTTTCTACAGACTTTAATCCGGATCAAAACAGTTATAAAAAAGGCGAAATACTGGTGAAGTTCAGACCGGGTCTCCCGCGCAGCAGGGCAGTGAGAACCCGTCAGGCACTGGGGGGATCGTTGATGAGAACATTCACGCGGATACCGGACCTTGAACATATAAAGCTTCCAGAGGGCACGTCTGTCCCGGACGCCATACGGGCATATCTGGATGATCCTGATGTTGAATATGCGGAACCGAACTACATCAGGAACAGTTCCATGACGATTCCCAATGATCCCCTGTTTCCACAACAATTGTCTTTACGCAATACAGCGGTGAGTGGTGCTGATATTGGCATTACCGGAGCGTGGGACGTACATACTGGGAATGGTTCTCCGGTGATAGCCGTCCTTGATACGGGAGTGGCTTATGACCATCCTGATCTTGTTGATAATCTCTGGATTAATACTGATGAAGTTCCTGGCAATGATATTGATGATGATGGAAACGGTTTTGTTGATGATTGGAGAGGGTGGGATTTTGTACGGTGTGCGCAATTTAATCCTGACGGAATATGTATTTCTCCGAAACTCCAGGACAATGATCCAATGGATGATAATGGACATGGCACGCATGTTGCAGGTATTGCAGGTGCTGTGGGCAATAATAATATCGGGATTGCGGGTGTAAACTGGAAGGTACAGCTGATGCCTTTGAAAATCCTGAATGCTGAGGGGTCCGGGACCGTTGCAGATGAAATAGAAGCAGTACAATATGCTGTTTCAAAAAATGTTCAGATTATTAACATGAGTTTCAGCGGGGCGCTGTTTTCCCGTGCGGAATTTGATGCAATTGACGTTGCGCGCAGCGCCGGAGTATTGGTGATTTCTGCTGCTGCGAATGGAGGAGCGGACAGCATAGGCGACAATAATGATTTTGTGCCGCGGTATCCTGCTAATTATAATTTGAATAATATCATATCGGTGGCAGCCACAAATAGTAATGATGTCATAGCTCCCTTCAGTAATTTCGGCCCAAATTCTGTCCATGTTGCGGCCCCGGGGGTATTTATCCTGAGCACCTTTCCTTTCAGTCTTAATCCATTTGGATATACAAGCTTAACAGGGACATCCATGTCCGTGGCCCATGTGTCCGGTCTTGCGGGCCTCCTGACGAGCTTTTATCCTGACTTTACATTTTCACAGATTCGCGGGATAGTGCTCCGGTACGTTGATGTTCTCATATCACTGCAGGGCCTTGTCATCACGAATGGTCGAATAAATGCTGAGAAGGCATTGTCTTCTTTCCGTGCTCCTTCAGACCTGACAGTTGCTATTAAGGATTCAAATGCTGTGATCAGCAGTCAGGCAGTGAACGGGATTAATATATCCTGGGAAGACAATGCAACAGGGGAAGACGGATATGCCGTTGACCGTAAAACAGAAGGAGATCCATATGTCCGTATTGCTACCATAGCAGCGGATTCTCAGGAATATTTGGACAACACGGTTCTTGACGGGATACGTTATATGTTTCGGGTAAAGACGTTCAGTTTACTCCCCGATCCTCCGAATGCCCAGAACATCATAGCAGAATCGGCTGCTGTCGAAACATCAGTCACCGTCCCGCTCAATCCGCCAACCGGTCTGCTGGCTACTCCGGTTTCAGATACTCAGATCAATCTTGCGTGGATAGATAATTCATTTGCTGAAGAGCGTTATAATGTTGAACGGGCAGGCCCAGAAGGTGTTTTTCAGGAAATAGCTGCGACCGGAATTGATAGCACCACGTTCTCTGATGCAGGTCTTGTTCAGGAGACACACTATCAGTACCGCGTCAGAGCATTTAATGCCCAGACAGGACATTCCCTGTATTCCAACGAAGCTGCTGCCATTACATTGTCAAGCCCTGAAAAGACTGGTTCAGGGAGTGGTGGTGGAGGTGGTGGAGGGTGTTCTGTCAGCAGAGACAGGCATAGGAAGAAGGCGCCTTTCGGTCTTGTCTCCATAGCAGTTTTTTCACTCATTATCATTTCGGTGTTGAGGCAAAGGCCCTGAACGGGGATAAAAGATCAGGTAAGACTGAGACGTTTCAGACGAAGCGCATTGGTGACAACGGTAACCGATGACATGCCCATTGCAGCTGCGGCGAACATCGGGTTTAACAGTATTCCGAAAAACGGGAACAATAAGCCGGCGGCAACAGGGATCAGAGTAACATTATAGGCAAAGGCCCAGAAAAGATTTTGCCTGATATTTTTCAATGTTGCTTTTGAAAGTAACACTGCGCCGACGACTCCTTTCAGACTACTGCCAATAAGGGTTATATCAGATGCCTCCATCGCAATATCTGTCCCCGACCCGATGGCAATACCGATGTCTGCCTGGGCAAGAGCCGGTGCGTCATTTATTCCATCACCAACCATCGCAACCGTCTTGCCTTCTTCCTGGAGTTTTTTTACCTCACGAGCCTTGTCTTCGGGAAGAACTTCGGCAAGTATCCGTTTAATTCCTACCTGACGAGCGATCGCACTGCCTGTTCTTCTGTTATCACCTGTTATCATTACAACCTCGATGCCCATGTCATAAAGGGATTTTACCGCTCGGAGAGAATCTTCTTTCAGGGTATCGGCAACCGCGATAATGCCGGCAATACGGGCATCGATACTAAGAAACATGGGTGTTTTCCCGTCAGCTGACAGTGACTCGGCATGCTGTTCGAAGTCTCTGACCCGAATACCCTCATTCTCAAATAGTTTCTCATTTCCGAGAAGTACCTTCTTATGGTCTACAGTGGCTTTGATGCCATGCCCCGGGACAGCCTCAAAATGCCTGGTCTTGATCATTTCGATATTTTCTTCCTGAGCCTTATGCACGATCGCTTCACCCAGTGGATGCTCTGAGCCTTTTTCAGCAGAAGAGGCATAGAAGAGTATCTCACGTTCTGGCAACGTAAATGATATAATATCAGTCACTTCCGGTTCCCCTTTTGTGAGTGTCCCGGTCTTGTCAAAGATCAAGGTATCAATCTTGTGCGCCACTTCAAGTGCCTCCCCGCTTCTGATGAGTATTCCGTTTTCCGCTCCTTTTCCGGTACCAACCAGTATGGAGGTAGGGGTAGCAAGGCCGAGAGCGCATGGACAGGCGATAATCAGTACGGCAATAAAATTAAGTACCGCATAGGTAAAGGCAGGCGACGGACCGAAGAAATACCATACAAAAAAAGTGACCGCTGCAATACCAATAACAGCAGGGACGAAATAAGATGCTATAATATCGGCTAACCGAGCAATGGGAGGCTTGGAGCCCTGTGCCGACTGAACCATCTGAATTATGCTGGAAAGCATTGTATCACGTCCAACGTTCACGGCCTTGAACCTGAAGGACCCTGTCTTGTTGAATGTTGCTCCGATTACACGATCTGCGGTCTTTTTCTCGACGGGAATGGATTCTCCCGTAACCATTGATTCATCAATAGATGAGTAGCCTTCTGTTATTACTCCATCCACCGGAATTTTCTCACCCGGCCTCACAACAACAATATCGCCGATCTCGACATCTTCAATGGGGATATCCTCCTCAATACCATTTTTCAGAATGCGCGCGGTTTTAGCCTGCAATCCAATAAGTTTTTTGATTGCCTCTGACGTCTGTCCTTTTGCTCTGGATTCAAAAAGCCTGCCGAGGAGTATCAGTACAATAATGGTTGCAGCAGTATCATAGTAGACATGAGCACTGTATCCTTTTAATTCAAAAACTGATGGGAAAAAAGTCGCCACGAAACTGTAGAGGTATGCCGCGGTTGTTCCTATCGCTATTAACGTGTTCATGTTTGTTGTCTTGTGCCGGGCCGCAGCAAATGCCCCTGCATAGAACTGCCAGCCGATCCAGAACTGGACAGGAGTCGCGATAAAAAGCTGTAAAAGAACGTTAGCCTGTTTCGATAAGGCTATCACATTCGATAAACCGATCTTATCCCAGAGTACCAAAGCAAAAATCGCAATCGCACAGCAAGCGCCCAAAAGGACCTTTTTCTTTAATGTGCGATATGCAGTTTCACGCTCTTTCTGTTCTTTTGCTACAATGTCCTCGCCTGTATCAGCCTCTACCACGTCGTAACCTGCTTTCCTCACGGCTTTCTTGAATTCCCTTATTCCGGTATGATCAGGAAAATATGAAATGGAAGCCTTTTCCGTCGCAAAGTTCACTGAGACTGCTATGACCCCATCGACCAGAGCAAGCGAGTCCTGAACAGTTTTTACACATGAGGCACAGGTCATGCCTCTAATCGGCAGTAATATTTCAGAATAGGCAACATCATACCCAAGGTCTTTAATGATCGTTATGAGGTCATTCAGAGAGACAACTGATGAATCATATGTGACAGAAGCCTTCTCGGCGGCAAAATTTACCTCAGCGGCTTTAACACCGGGGTGTCCGGTCAGAGCTTTCTGAATTGTCGCTGCACACGAAGCGCAGGACATGCCGGTAATCGGCAGGTCACATCGGTGTTCCGATGCTGCAGGATCGTCAGGCACGAGTACCTCCTGACAATGAGTCGAGTAATCTTTCAATTTCTTCCCTGTTCTCCCTGAAGCCGAGAAACATTCTGTCTCCAATCACCAGCGTCGGTGTGGCCATTCTCCCGTATCGGTTCATGAGTTCTTTTCGCGCTGCGGGATCGGTAGCAACATCCTTAACCATAAAAGGTATTCCTCTTGCTGAAAGATAATCTTTCAGTGCGTTGCAATCCCGTCATGTTGGCGTACTATATACCAGTATATTCATTACATACCATAATAAAATCGCTTTCTTTAATTATATCACTGACAGTATGAACAGAGTGTGAAGATATATGGGGCAGGATTTATCATGAAAATGATTATAGTCTCTGTTATGGAAACGGCAGACAGTATCAATCACATGCTGTAGCTAGAGACCTTCGCACGCTATGAAGACTCCTCAGATTCATCCACGAACTCATCCCATGAGAAAACGCCTTTCTTTATCAGTAATCGTATGAGCGTTTCCTGGGCCTCCGGGCTTCTCATCTTCAGACGCTTAAATGAAAGAACATCTCTCGCACGGTCATCCAAGACTTCTGTTGATCCGGTTTTTGTCTTTACCGATGTATCGGATCGTGCTTTGCCTCTTTTTGCTGAATCGTAATAGTGCGACAGCGCCCACTCTATATCGCTCTCAAGCGCCATAACGGGTTTTATGGCCTTGCCGATAGCAAACGCCAAAGCGTCCAGGGTATCGAGATCATTTGGGTTTACCATGGCTATGGTTACCATCTGATGTGAGCATGCGACAGGCATAATATGGTATTTTCTGGCAGTTTCATGGGAGACTGACTGAATAACTTCTGTTGAAATTACCTGATCCTTGAGGGAAATCCATTTTATTCCGAGCTGCTTCTCCAGAATATAGGCCAGCTCA
>JBFGJU010000044.1:0-11219 GCA_041577035.1 Thermodesulfovibrionales bacterium
ACCTTACGATGCAGCATGCCGTACGGGAGGGCGCCCGGTATGCGATAACTGGTCAGGACAATCTCAGTCCTGCTGGCAGGCGGGCGGCAGTGATCCAGAGAATAAAGAACAGCTCAATCGGTCTTTGTGACAGACATCCCTGCACCCCCGTCTTTTACCGGCTGGATTCAGGCAACACCCTTATTGAAATCCCTTTTGACGAGTCTAAGCCGAACAGCGGAGATGTGGGCGATCCCCTTGAAGTTATCATCATTTCATTAGACTATTCGTGGCCCCTCATCACCCCTATGGTGAGGCCTTTTTTCAGTGATGGTTCATTCAGCTTTACCGTCAGGTCCGCGATGAGGAATGAGCCGTTTCCTACATAGTGATTATGAGCAAATCTTTTTTCAGAAACCGGAACGGACAGGGCATAATCGAACTTGCCCTTACCCTTCCCTTGCTCTTTCTCCTCGGATTCGGCATATTCGAGTTCGGCCGGGCTATTTATACCAAAAACGTTATCATTAATATGAGCAGAGAAGGGGCAAATATCTATTCCCGGGATCCTATCACATCACCGCAAAGTATCATGGATGCGTTAGCTGCCACTGCCTCTCCCTTGGATATGAATACCTTTGGCATGATGTATCTGAATACTGTTGAGGGTACGGTTGATGGCCCTGTTATTCGGGAACAGGCGGCATGGGATAATGCGCCTGCCGGATTCATACCCTCGAGCAAAGTAGGGACTCCTACAGCCGGTAATCCCCAGCCAGCCGCTAATCTGACTGATCTTGCCCTTTTAGAAGGGGAAATAGCATACATTGTTGAGGTGTTCTACGATTTTGACGTGATATTCAGCGGCATTATAAATTATCAACCTGAAATCTATGCACAGTCCGCGTTTTAACACTGAAGGGAGCATGATGTGGCTTTTCATATAAAAATAAAGCAGAAAGGACAGGTCGTCGTGCTGGTTGCCCTTGCCCTGATCCTGCTCATTCTGTTCACTGGACTCGCCCTTGACAGCGGTATTGCGTTCGCTGTTAAGGCAAAACTGTATGCCGCGGTAGATGCCGCCACCCTTGCTGCGGGAGAGTCCCTTGGACAGGGCGGCACTGATCCTGAGCGCATTGCGAATGCCAGAGCTGCGGCAGAACGCTTTTTTGCCGGGAATTTTCCAACAGGATACTTCAGGGCGACACCATCAGCGCCTGATATTACTATTGAGCACAACATAGCAGAAGGAGTATGGGATATCACGGTGTCAGCGACAGCTGACGTCCCGACCTTTTTCATGCGGCTTGGCGGTGTTGATACCTTAACACCGTACGCAGAGGCTGCGGCAGAACGGAAGGATCTTGATCTGATGCTCGTACTGGATACTTCCGGGTCATTGAATAATCCTTCAGATGCATTTCCTAAGCTGATTGCTGCCTCAAAAGATTTTGTTGACAGGTTTATCGATGGCGCTGGTGGGGACCGATTGGGACTCATTTCATTTGCATCCGGCGCAGAGATAAATATCCCCATTAATAAAGATGCCACACGAGGATTTGTGAAGGCAGATGTGATCACTGCGATCGATAATCTCGGGGGGCCGAGCGGATCAACCGCCTCTGAAGAGGCCTTCAGGCTCGCTTTTTCTGAACTTGAAGCGGTTCCGGTAGCTTTTCGATCAAGCCTCAGGGTGATTGTTTTTTTCAGTGATGGCGCTCCCAATACCGTTGCTGCGAATTATGACAACGGAGGCACGAGCGTGCTCGGCAATCTCTATTCCTGGACGAGTCCGGGCGGTCCGCCATATCGCATGTTCAGGCTTGACAGACGGAATACTGATCTGCCCAATGCAAACAATATCAGTGTCCTCCCGGAGAAAGATCATTCAGATAGCATAAATTTCTTTAGCTTCAATAACATACGGACACTGACCGATCCTTCTCCGGGCAGTTCAGGCGCCAATACCCGGTGCAACCTGAACAAGGCCGCTCGGAACATGGTCGAAAATGTTGCCAATCAGGCAAGGAACCAGGATATTGTTGTCATTACCCTTGGGCTCGGAAATCGCTTGCAAACACTTGAGATAACATTCTGCGGATACCTCCTCGCTACAGAGAAAGGAGAAAACATACTGAAACGCCTTGCCAACACTACAGATGTTGACACATACAATCCTGGGCAGGAGGGTGGTCTGTATGTTTTTGCCGAAAATCCGGATGACTTGCAGGGGGCCTTTGACAGGATCGCCAGCTTTATCCTGCGCCTGACACGGTAATTACCACGCTGACCACGGCAGGACTTTGCTACTAAAGAAGGATGGATCGTGTTTGAGTGGAATAAACAGCATTTCACATGAGTTCTTCTTCATCTTGAGCGGGGAGTCGTCTTCTTTTCTTCTTTTCTTTCTTCTCTGAGCCCTTCTGATCCGGTTTTTCATCCTGTTTTTTGACGGCCTCTTTCTTCTTTTCAGTCTGAGGTTTTTCTTCCGCAGCACCTTCGGTCTCAAGACGCTGAAACGCGGACCGCGGTCTGTATTCGAGCAGCCTGTTTACCAGTTGCAGGGCCAGTTCTGCATCCTGTTTTTTTAATGCATCCAGTTCAGCAATCGCAGCCTCAATATTGCCGAGGATGATCTGGCTCATACCGATCACAAAGTGGTTCTCAGGGTAATCCGCTCCGAGCAGCAGGGATTGCCGGGAATAGACAATAGCCTTTTCTATAGACTCCCGGCTTGTAAAGATATCAGTGTCTCCCATCCTGTAATATGAGAGGCCGAGACCGGCATATGCGTCCGCATTATCAGGATCAAACCGGAGAACCGTTTCAAAGGCCTTGATAGCGTTTTCATACTTATTCTCTGCCATATGCTCAAACCCCTTGTCGAGGTAAGCCTGTTCTTCTGAATCACGAATCACTTCCGTGCGCGATTCCCTTCCCTGTTTTGCAGTATGTTCCGTGAACTCGAGGGTCATTGTTTCAGAGGCATAAGAAGCCGCAGCGCCACCCGAAAGTATGGACATGAACACCGACACGACTATCACGTGAATCCGATTCATTCTCTGGGACCGAGACTGACAGCACCCGGTGTACTCACATGCTACTAATCAGGCAGAGAACTGTCAAGCGAATATCCCATAGACTGAACAGTTCACATGGGCATCGCTTTCTGACATACAGAGACCGTGCCCCTCTCCGAACATCCGGCCTCTTACGACATGAACCACCGTATCGTTCTTGCCAAACGGATATGAGTACTGGTAGAGTAGCAGAGACCTATGAGCATACAGGCGATTGTGCTTCAGTCTGGCAGTAATGGCAACTCCATCTACGTTGAGGCCGGTGGAATGAGCCTGCTTTTCGATGCAGGCATCTGCGGCAGTCAGGCTGAAGGCAGACTCGCCTACCACGGCAGGGATATCAGGCAGGTCGATGCCGTAATCATATCCCATGACCATGCGGATCACATCCGCTACGCCGGGGTATATCAGCGGAAATACAACCTCCCGGTTTTTATGACACCGCATACCCTGGAGGCAGCGCTCACAAAGACACAGCTCGGCAGAATGGACAATGTGCATCTGTTCTTTTCCGGAGGAATCATCCGGTTTGGACCAGTCACGGTCCAGACCATCCCCACCATGCATGATGGTGCTGACGGTTCAGGCTTTATCATCTCATACAGGGAAAAACAGCTCGGCATACTGACTGACCTTGGGCATGCGTTTGCTGATCTTGGTACGGTAATGGCGTCTCTGGACGCTGTATTTATTGAATCAAACTACGACCCGGTGATGCTCGAACACGGACCATACCCGGTGTCAGTAAAAAAGCGCATCAAAGGACCCGGAGGGCACTTATCGAATATCGAATCAGCGGACCTGATCACTTCCCATGGCAGGAAACTCAAGTGGGCCTGTCTGTCCCATCTATCAGCCAATAATAACAACCCGCAGGTAGCTGTCAAAACGCACAGGAAAAAGCTCAATGCTCATATAAAGCTCTTTACTGCCAGCCGGCACAGGGTATCGGATATTTTCACCATTTAACTGTTTTTCCATTTTTCAAAAAAGACAATTTCTTCCCGTGCCTTTCTCGGAGGCCCCGCTTTTTTTTCATCCCTCGGGTAGCCAACAGGGATGATGCCGACAATACGGATGCCTGCCGGTATCCCGAGGACTGCACGCAGTTTTTCCTCTTCGAACACACCCACGAACACAGAGCCGAGGCCGAGGGCATGGGCAGCGAGCATCAGATTCTGCGTGGCAATGCCAAGATCAGTCAGGTAGTAGTGCTGGTCCCATAAGACACCGGACTGTTCAGGATCAGCGCAGGCAATGATGACAACAGGTGCTTCTGCAATTCCTTTCTTTGAAGGGTTCACTTTATAGCCCTTCGGGGCAAGGAATGACTCAACATACGATAGTTCACTGATCTGTTCCCTGACCGTCCTGTCCTTAACGACAACAAACCTCCAGCACTGCATGTTGGCCCATGATGGTGCCATGCGCGCTGCTTCCAGTACAGCATCCAGTTTTTCGTTTTCAATGTCCCGGTCACTGAACCTTCGAATGCTTCTCCTTGTTGTGATCGCCTCAAGGGTATCCATAACACCTCCTCTATATATCTGCGATTATGTTAAAACGTCATGCAGGTGCATCCTGCTCCTGCGATTTTTTATCCTGTCCGTATGACGTGATAATACGCTCGATATCGTCTTTTTCAATAACCTCTTCCCTGATAAGCTCTTCTGCAAGTCCATCAAGGACTGCTCTGTTATTCTTCAGTATTTCGATCGCCTTCTGTTCTGCCTCGAGAATAAGCTTCTGTATCTCCTGATCCATTAACCATGCCATGTTTTCACTATAGCGCTTCGGCTGCGCGAGTTCCCTGCCGAGAAAGGGATGATCCTCTCCTCTGCCAAGGTTCACCGGCCCGACTTTATCACTCATGCCCCACTGTGCCACCATCCGCTCTGCGAGGGTTGTTGCCTCTTTCAGGTCATTCTGTGCCCCGCTGCTGACATCATTGAAAACGATCTTTTCGGCGTTTCTGCCGGCAAGGGCGACACACAGCCGGTTCAAGAGGTAGGACTTCGGATAATAATGCCGGTCCTCTTCCGGCAGTAATTGCGTTACCCCCATGGCCATACCGCGGGGTATGATACTCACTTTATAGATCGGGTCAGTGCCCGGCAGATTCCAGGCCACAAGGGCATGACCTGCTTCATGATACGCGGTTATCTTTTTCTCAGCATCGCTAATCGTATCCTCTCGAATCGAGCCCATTAAAATGATATCACGTGCCTCTTCAAGATCAGCCATGGTAATGCTGCTGTTATTCTTTCTCAGGGCAACAAGGGCGCCTTCATTGGTAAGGTTTTCGAGGTCAGCACCCGTCATGCCGGGGGTCCCCCGGCCAATAACCTCCAGATCGACATCTTCCGCGTACTTCTTGTCCCGCATGTGGACCTTCAAAATAGCGATGCGTTCTTTCCATCCCGGCCGGTCTATCACGATATGCCGGTCAAACCGTCCCGGCCTCAGGAGCGCCGGATCAAGAACATCCGGACGGTTCGTAGCTGCCATAACAATCACTTCTTCATGCGGATTAAACCCGTCCATCTCACTCAGGAGTTGATTCAGGGTCTGTTCACGCTCGTCGTGACCGCCTCCCAGTCCCGTTCCCCGGGTGCGACCCACCGAGTCGATCTCATCAATAAAGATAATGCTTGGATGCGTTTCTTTTGCCTTCTTGAACATATCCCGGACCCGGGATGCTCCGACCCCCACAAACATCTCAATAAACTCAGAGGCACTGATGCTGTAAAACGGCACACCGGCCTCTCCCGCGGTAGCGCGCGCAATGAGTGTTTTTCCGGTTCCGGGCGGTCCCATCAGGAGTACTCCTTTCGGCACTTTCGCTCCTATGCTCAGAAACCGTGACGGATCTTTCAGAAACGTTATGGTTTCATTTAGTTCCTTTTTTGCATTGTCGAGACCAGCCACATCTTTAAATGTCACTGATGGTTTCTTTACATCATAGAGTTTCGCCTTGCTTGAGCCGAACGTAAAGAGACCTCCCGGACCTCCCTGTATCTGTTTTTGTGCCCGCTTCATGATGAAGATCCATAAGCCGATAATCAGCACCCAGGGAAGTATTCCGACAAGGAACTGCGTAAAGAGCGAGGTGTCTTCCTCCGGCAATACCGTAATCCTGACGGATTTGCCCTGCAGTCTCTCGGTAAGCGCTTCTCCCTGAAACGAGGGGAGAAACGTCTTGAACTGTTTTACCGGGATATCTCGTTTCTGCTCGGATAAATAAATATTAACCTCCTGTTTGAATTCGCCGTCAACCGCCAGCCCCCGTATCGAAACAGCCTCTATGCTGCCGGAGTCAAGCTGCTCCAGAAACTGGCTGTAACTGATAACATGGCGGGCCGCTCCCTTCCCGGTAAAAAAACTGGCCCAGAGAAACAGCAGACCGATGACAAGAACCGCAGCGATCCCTGCCCGCCATTGCGGACTTTTCAACTTATCGATGAATTCCTGGAAATCTGCCATGCTCTCATTGTATCATCTTCTGAAAAATTTCCCTATGATAAAATCTTCATAACAGGCGTGCCGTTTTGATTCAAGTGTTCATCGTGTTTCTGATATAATTTTCTGTAGTCATATTTTTCATGGTATGAATGTGATCCAACTCTATAAGAGACTGCCCGGAAAGAATTGCGGCGAATGCGCTGTCAACACCTGTATGGCTTTTGCGGTATCGGTATTACAGGGATTGTCGGCGCTGTCTGCCTGTCCCTACCTCTCTGAACAAGAAGCCATCACATTACAGGCATCGGTCAGGCGGACTGACTGGCGTGAAAGTCTGATTCGTGATCTTCGTCAGGAGGTCAGAAATCTCAGTTTTAAAGATATTGCAGAAGACATCGGCGCAGACCTGCGCGATAACATGCTTGTCCTGAACTGTCTCGGAAGAGAATTTTCAATTTCGCCGGAAGGCGACATCCACACGCACGGGCATATGACTCCGTGGATACAGATTCTTCTGCTCCATTATATCAGGATTCACGGGAAGGCAAAACTGTCTGACCGATGGACTTCCTATAGTGAATTAAAGAGCGGGATGGTCAAGGCATCATCCTTCACAAGGGACTGCGAAGAGCCCCTGAGAGCACTGCTGGACAACAGCACTGATGCGGTAGCTTCGATACTGCGGCGATTGGGCGCGTCGAATCGTGATTCATTTCCCGCGCCGTTCGCGTGGCACCTCTATCTTCTCCCTCGAATTCCCGTAATGATTCTCTACTGGCCGGGGGATGACGAGTTCGACTCAAAGGTAAAGATTCTGTTTGATTCAACAGCAGATATCTTCCTTGACGCGGAAGCAATCATATTTCTCCTTGAAGGGCTGGCAAAGAATATCGAGATGCAGCTGCGGCTGATGAGTAAATCATAGATCAGCATTGGTTACAGGCCATATCTCCGTGATCACCGAACGATTGAATCGGCTCATGTTATCTCCGTATTGCTGTGTGCAGGAAGGTTTCCATTGCGGCCAGCTGTCCAATGAGTCTTTCAAATGCCTTAAAGTCAAGTGACTGTGGTCCGTCAGACAACGCCCGCTCAGGGTCCGGATGCATTTCGATCATGATGCCGTGTGTTCCGACAACAAGCGCGGCAAGCGCCATGGGACCAACCAGTGCTCTGTTGCCTGACGCATGACTCGGATCAAAGATCACCGGCAGGTGAGATATGTTCTTCACCAGGGGGATAACCGAGAGATCCGCGGTGTTTCTCGTTGCGGTTTCAAATGTTCGTATCCCTCTTTCGCAGAGTATGACATCCGGATTACCTTCAAGGAGTATATATTCCGCGGAAGCAAGCCATTCCTCAACAGTGGCAGAGAGCCCCCGTTTCAGAATAACCGGCTTTCGTATCCTGCCGACTTCTTTTAGCAAATCAAAGTTCTGCATATTCCGGGCGCCGACCTGAAGAATATCAACCTTGTCTCCTGCCCTGCCGACCTGGTCCGGACTCATGACCTCGGTAACCGTAAGGATACTCTCCTTTTTCCTGACGTCATCCATAATATCCAGCCCTTCTTCTCTCAGTCCCTGAAAACTGTGAGGGCTTGTTCTTGGCTTATACGCGCCGCCGCGCAGAACAGGAACCCCAATCTTTTTCAGCACCCTGACTGTTTTCATGATCTGTTCCCTGCTTTCTATTGCGCAGGGCCCCCCGATAATCAGCAGCGGTGCCCTGCCACCCACTTTTACCTTTCCACTCAGTTTCACGACCGTGTCTGACCGGTGGAAATCCCTGCTGACCAGTTTATACGGCTTGGTAACGTGGATTATTTCCTTTACCCCCTTAAGTTGCTGAAGGGGTGCATCATCAACCCACCCCTGATTACCAACAACGCCGACAGCAGTTCTTTCAGCACCGGGAATCGATACCGGCTTGAGCCCGAGCGACCGTATTGTCTTTTTTACCCGTTCAACGTCATTATCTGAAGCACTCCGTTTCATCACGATAAGCATGACTTTCTCCTCATATGACAGTAATCATTGTCGCGTTTTCTTGAGGCCTACGCGCATCTTCTTGACCATCCTGTCCGGCACATAGGATGACTTGGCAATTCTCAGCCCTGCCTGTTCAAGATCCTGCTCAAAGTTGAGATAGGTATAGGTTACCGGCAGAATTCTGGCAAAACTGTTAAACATATATTGATAAATACCTTTGAATTTTCTCTTTGCCTTTGCAAAATGAACAACAAACGTTTCACTGTTTATTTCTTCCCCGAGAATAAATCCCGCGGGCTCCAGTTCAGCATAATATATTACACCGCACAGCATCAGCTCCTCGGATTTTTCCAGGGCCTCAAGGCAGGGGGAATAATCAGTGTCAACAGCTTCCCGGGATGACTCTTTTTTCCACGTCTCCAATATATTCTTTGCTTCTTCTCGATGATCGGGTGTCAGGGGCGCGGCATCATGTCTGTAATTATTCAAAAACTGTTTGAGCAGGTTTCTTTTCTTATGGAGTTTTCTTCCACTGTACATGCTGATCTTTTCAACCGTATAAATATAGTCCGTATCTCCGTCCACGTAACTGAAATCATACATGCTGCCGTCAAAATACGGAAGCCACTCTTCAGGAATAGGAAAGAGGAATTCAACGTCTGTCATTATTTCTTTGACATATTCGTGTTCCATATGGTGTATCGCTCGTGTTGGCATCAAATAGGCATGTCCGTCGTACGACGTACCCTTTACGAATATTTCTCTATCTATCATCACTTCATAGTCATGTGAATCGCGAAACAGATACAGGTTCGGAAAACTGTATTCAGATATGGATACGGTTATCTGTCGTAATTTCTCAAACAACAACTCCTTGTGTTTCATGTCAAGTCTCTCAGAAATCATGGCCACCTGTTAGACGGCTGGCAGTTATCAACACGATCATCCTGTCATCCTAATCTTTACTGTCGCTCGAAAGAGCCTTAAGGTCTCTGAAGATATCATCAATGCTCTGATAGCGGTCTTCCCTGACTTTTCGCACACATTTCATAACCATATCATCCAGCCAATCAGGAATATCTTCCATCATATCTATCAGCCGATCAACTCCCAGACCATTCAGGTCCCCGGCGAGCAGTTCATATAACAGGATCCCTGCGGAATAGATATCAGAGCGCTCGTCCAGCATATCTCCCGCTTTATTTTCAGGAGATCTGTATTCAGGAGAAATATTTCGGTTTAGAAACACTATCGTATTCTGCATATTAATACCAATCGTGTCCGGACTGATCCGGCCAAACGGTCTTCCTGAGCCGTATGCTGTTTTCAACTCTTTCAGGATATGAACCCACAATTTAAGACTGTGGTGCGGCGATATGTTTCCGCTCTTCATAAAGCTCCGCAAGGTCGAAAAGCCGTCGGGAATTACCTCTTCTTTTGGACTGTATGACCGCAGCCGTTCCCGAACATCCTCGTAACCGGGACTGATGTGATCGATAGCCATGAAGAGCTTCTCCGCCTTTTCCGTTTGATCGGCCTTGTCGGATAATAACGCATAGGTATAAAAATCCTTTATATTTTCCCTGCCAGGTTTCTGCTTTGCCAAGAGATATCCGAACATTTCAGCGGCTTCTCTGTATTTGCCTTCCTGTTCAAGAAGATATGCGGCCTTACGATACTTTCCTGCTTCCCTATAGGCCCTCACTGCAGCAAGCCGTCTCCCGGAGCGCTCCAGAATAGCTGCCGCATCAGCCTTTTTGCCTGCCCTGTCATAGAGCTGAGCCGCTTCTTCATATTCGCCTTCCAACAGTGATATCGATGCCGCGTCATCGAAATCACCGGCTTTTTGATACATCTCTTTTGACTGCCGGCTCATATCCAGATAATCATACATATGGGCTGCCCTTTTATAATCGCCGCCTTTTTTATAATATTCTGCGGCCTTTGAAAAATCCTTTAGTTTAGTCTCATAGATATTCCCGGCAGAAACAAATTTTTCTTTCCGAATATACGCCTGGGCCTCATTTTCATAGTCTTCACGCAATGTGGTTTTTAGCTGTTTGCCAATGGTGTGTGAGTAAACAGATTTAATAATAAACAGGAAGACTACAATTACCGGAATGAGAATGACGAGCAGTAACGTTAAAAGGGCGGTCTTTCCATCCTGAGGAATGGCTCGGCTTTCACCAAGGGTCTTACCGAGACGTACCGCGGGAAAAAACAGGACCGTAATCACGAGTTCAATAAAGAGCATCATAGCCTTCCTCAGCGTTTCCCTTCACAGTAAAACTATAATATGGCATATGACGTCCGGTCAAATCGTTCATGCAATGAAGGACGTTCATAATGCAATTCTAGAGCACGATTTTTCTCTGGGCATGTTACTTCTCATTGTTTCAGGCCCGAACTCTGATGTAAGAGCAGTCTATCAATTCTTTTTCAAGACAATTTTTCTTTTTCATAAGTGAAGATTTCTATTGACAATGGTATAACTCTCTGCTACTATTTTTCTAGCGTAGGGAAACCATAAGATAACGTATGTTGTAAAAATAACAAAGGAGGTAAGTATGGCAGCAAAGAAAAAAGCAAAAAAAAAGAAGGCTGTAAAGAGGAAGACCGCCAAGAAGAAGACCGCTAAGAAGAAAACTGCCAAGAAGAAAACCGCCAAGAAGAAAACCGCCAAGAAGAAAACCGCTAAGAAGAAAAC